>CAISKG010000234.1 GCA_903885855.1 uncultured Planctomycetaceae bacterium | reverse complement strand
CCCGAGGCCTTGGCGGGCAAGGTGGACTCGCTCATCGCCGACTCGCGGCGGCCGCGGGCGGCGCGGCGGGGCCCGCGGCGGTCCGCGATCGGGCCATGAGGCGCTCGAGTTCCACGCGCGTCGTGGCGCCGTTGATGCGGTCGATCTCCTGCCCCTTGACCAGGAGCACGTAGCAGGGCACGCCGGTGACGCCGAAGCGGCGCACGAGATCTCCCTCCCGGTCGACGTCCACGTGCCGCACCGTCCAGCCGGCGGCGGCCACCTCCGCGATCAGGGGCGCCATCGAGCGGCAGGGGCCGCACCACGCGGCGGAGAAGTCGAGCAGCACCACGTCGTCGGCGGCCAGCGGAGGCGCGGGGGGCGCCGCGGCGACCGGGCAGGCCAGGGCGACGGCACACGCCGCCGCGCGGAGGAACGACTTCATCCCTGGCTCCGTGGACGGCGGGAAAGGGGGCGACCGCGGCGGACGGCCCGCGCGACGGCCGCGGGGGGCGGGATAGTGCGCGTGTGCCCGGGGAGGGGCAAGCCCACTTTCGCCCCGCCCGTGCCCGCCCGCTTCCCCAATCGCCCCGCCCCGCGCGGTTCCAACCGGGCGCGGTGGTCCCTACAATTCGCCCTCCCGCACCCCCGCCGCCCCCCCGGCCCCGCCATGCACGCCCCGCCCCGCCGCCGGATCCTCGTCACGTCGGCGCTCCCCTACGCCAACGGGCAGATCCACCTCGGCCACCTCGTGGAGTACGTGCAGACCGACATCTTCGTGCGCTTCCAGAAGCTGCGCGGCCACGACTGCGTCTATCTCTGTGCCGACGACACCCACGGCACCGCGATCATGATCCGGGCCGCCGCCGAGAAACGGAGCGAGGTGGACCTGATCGCCGCGATGCGCGAGGACCACCTCGCCGACTTCGCCGGGTTCGGCGTCGCCTTCGACCACTACGGCAGCACCAACAGCGAGGCCAATCGCCGGCTCTGCGGCACGATCTGGGAAGCGCTCGTGAAGGCGCCGGGGCCGCTGGTGGTCGTCCGCGAGGTGGAGCAGTTCTGCGACCGCGAGACGGGGATCTTCCTGGCCGACCGCTTCGTGAAGGGCACCTGCCCGCGCTGCGGCGCGGCCGACCAGTACGGCGACGCCTGCGAGAAGTGCGGCGCCACCTACTCCCCCACCGACCTGATCGATCCGCGGAGCACCGTCTCGGGGACGGCCCCGGTCGTGCGCTCGGCCGAGCACCTCTTCGTGCGCCTCGAGCCGATGCAGGCATTCCTCCGCGACTGGACGCAGCGTTCCGGGGCCCTCGACCCCCGCGTCGCCAATTACCTGGCCGGCCATTTCCTCGGCGAGCCCCTCCGCGACTGGGACGTCTCCCGCCCGGCCCCCTACTTCGGATTCGAGATCCCCCCGCCGGCGGCCCCCGGCACCGCGGGCAATCCGCACGGCCTGGCCTACGCGCGCGGGCACCACTGGTACGTCTGGTTCGACGCCCCCGTCGGCTACATCGCCGCCACCGACGAGTGGTGCCGCGCGCGGGGCCGCGACTGGCGCGAGTGGTGGGGCCGCGGCCCGGCCGACGCCCCCCCGGCGGAGATCCACCACTTCATCGGCAAGGACATCACCTATTTCCACACGCTGTTCTGGCCGGCGATGCTCGAGGCCGCCGGTCTCGCGCTGCCGACGAAGGTGCGGATCCACGGCTTCCTCACCGTCAACGGCGAGAAGATGTCGAAGGCCCGCGGCACCTTCATCCTGGCGCGGACCTATCTCGAGCATCTCGATCCGGCGGCGCTGCGCTACTACTACGCCTCGAAGCTCTCCGGCGACATCGACGACATCGACCTCAATCTCGACGACTTCGCCGCCAAGGTGAACTCGGATCTCGTCGGGAAGGTGGTGAACCTCGCCAGCCGCACGGCGCGGTGGCTGGAGTCGACCGGCCTGGCGGAGCGCTGGCCGGAGGACGGCGGCCTCTTCGCGCGCGGCGCCGCCGACGGCGAGGAGATCGCGGCGGCCTACGAGGCCTGCGACTTCGCCCGCGCGATGCGCCTCGTGATGGCGGCGGCCGACCGGGCCAACGCCTGGGTCGACGCGGAGCAGCCGTGGAAGCTCGCCAAGGCCGGGCCGGAGGCGGCGGGCCGGCTGCGCGACGTGGCCACCGTGGCCCTCAACCTCTACCGGCAGCTGGTCGTCTACCTGGCGCCGGTGCTGCCGACGCTCGCCGCGGAGACCGGGCGGCTCGTCGGCGGCCCGATCCGTTCCTTCGACGAGGCGGCCCGTCCGCTCCTCGGGCTGCCGGTGGCGCCGTTCCGGCCGCTGGCGAAGCGCGTCGAGCCCGACCGCCTCGCGGCCTTCGCCGCCGCCTCGCGCCCCCCCGAGCCGCCGCCCCCCTCCGCCCCTCCCCCTCCCGGAGCCCCTCCCGTGACCGCCGATTCGCCCGAGCCGCTGGCCGCCGAACCGCTCGCCCCGCAGTGCACGATCGACGACTTCACGAAGGTCGATCTGCGCGTCGCCCGGATCCTCGCCGCCGAGGAGGTGCCGGAGGCGAAGAAGCTCCTCAAACTGACCGTCGGGCTCGGCGGCGAGGAGCGGCGCACGGTGTTCGCGGGCATCAAGGGATTCCACGATCCGGCGGCGCTCGTGGGGCGCCTCGTGATCGTGGTGGCGAACCTCGCCCCGCGGCAGATGAAGTTCGGCACCAGCGAAGGCATGATCGTCGCGGCCAGCGGCGCCGGTGCCGGCGGCGTCTACCTCCTCACGCCCGACGCCGGTGCCCTGCCGGGGATGCGACTCCGCTGAGCGTCCGGCCGTGCGCGTCGGGCCCGCGGGCCGGGCTCGCCATCGACGCGCCCCGGCCGGCGCCCGCCGGATAGAATCGGACGGGTCGATCGGAAGACCCGCGCCGCCGCCTGCGGCCGCGAGCGATCCCGGCAGGGTGGCCGGACACGTCCCCCTTCCTCGAGCCACCGGGAGCCTCCGATGCACCAGCCCACGATCCTCCTGCCCACCGACTTCTCCTCCGCCAGCGCCGCCGCCCTGCCGCACGCCGCGGCCCTGGCCAAGCAGACCGGCTCGCGGCTCCTCGTCGTCCACGTCCAGGAGCCCGCGCTGGCGCCCGCCGGCGGCGAGCTGGCCTACGCCATGCCGCAGCCCGACACGGCGCGGGTCGCGGCCCAGCTCGAGCAGGTGAAGCCGTCCGACGCCTCCGTCCCGGTCGCCCACCGCCTGGCGATGGGCGATCCGGCGGCCGAGGTGTGCCGGATCGCCGCCGACGAGAAGGCCACGATGATCGTCCTCGGCACCCACGGCCGCACCGGCGTGCTCCGGCTGCTGATGGGGAGCGTGGCCGAATCGATCCTCCGCCGCGCCCCCTGCCCCGTCCTGGCCTACCGCGAGGCGGCGACGGTGCCGGAGGCGAGCGCCGCCGCGACGGGCTAGCTGTCCGTGGAAAAAGTCATCCATGACCTTTTTCCACGTGTGGGCACCCTGAAAAAGCCGAGGTTTTTCACGGGTGCCTGCCGCCGCATCCGGCGGCGGATCACTTTGTCCACAGCCTG
>CAISKG010000233.1 GCA_903885855.1 uncultured Planctomycetaceae bacterium | reverse complement strand
GGCCCGGCCCCGAGTGGCCGCAGCGTCGCCCCACCTTGCCCCGCCGCGCGCGCCGCCCGGCCCGACGCGGCGGGGAACGCGACGCTGCGGGATGGCCGCCCCCCGGCACGACCGGCGCCCCCGGAAAGGCCGATACGTCCTCCAGGGGGAGACGGCGCAGGACCGGCCGCCGCGGCCGTGATGCCAGCGGCGGATCGTGCGCCGTCGCCACCCCCCGCCCGCTGCAGGTGCCGTCGCAGCCGGAGGAGAGGTCCGTGATCCATCCGCCATCCCCGCGCCCGGCGCTCCTCGCGGGGGCGATCGTGGCCGCGTGGCTCGCCGCCAGCGCCGCCCAGGGCCAGGCGCCCCCCGCGCCGCCGCAGGCCAACGCCGGTCCGCCGGTGGCGGGCATGTCGATGCTGCCGGCGAGCCGCCCCTGGGATGCGGTGCTCGTGGCCTCGTTCAACATCCAGGTGTTCGGCGAGACGAAGGTCTCCAAGCCGCAGGTCGTCGAGATCCTGGCCCGGATCGTGCGCCGCTTCGACGTCGTCGCCATCCAGGAGGTGCGCTCGAAATCGGATTCCGTGATCCCCGACTTCGTCCGCGCCGTCAACGCCGACGGCAGCCGCTACCACTGGCTGATCGGGCCGCGCGAGGGGCGCACGGTGAGCAAGGAGCAGTACTGCTTCATCTACGACACCAACCGGATCGAGGTCGACGCCGGCTCGATCGGCGTGGTGCCCGATCCGTCCGACAGGCTCCATCGCCCGCCCATGCACGCCCGCTTCCGCACCCGCGTGATCCCCGAATCGATGGCCTTCACCTTCTGGCTCGTCGACATCCACACCGACCCCGACGAGGTGCCGCAGGAGATCGACGCCCTGGCCGACGTCTTCACCGCCATGCGCTCGCTGCGGCCCGACGAGGACGACGTGATCCTTCTCGGCGATCTCAACGCCGGTCCGCCGCAGTTCGGGCGGCTGGGAAAACTGCCGGGCGCCGCCTGGGCCGTCTCGGGCGTGACCACCAACACCCACCGCACGAAGACCTACGACAACATCGTCTTCGACCGCGTCGCCACGTCCGAGTACCTGGGCCGCTGGGGGGTGCTCGACATGCAGAGCACGTTCGGCCTGTCGCAGGAGGCGGCGCTCGAGGTGTCGGACCACAACCCCGTCTGGGCCGCGTTCTTTCCCTGCGAGGCGGCCCGGACGCCGCCGCCCGGGCCCGCCGCGGCGGGAATCGCCGTCGCCGTGCCCTCGGCCGGCGGCGGAGGGACACGCTGATCCGACCCCTCGGCGGCGGGGCGGCGCCGGCGCACAAAAAAACGCGGGGCGGCGCCGGTCGGCGACCGCCCCGCGTCATCGTGCGGGATACGGCGTGGCAGGTTCGTGACAGACGCCCCGCGGGCGGGTCAGTTCGAGACCATCGCCTTGAGGTTCTTCAGGGCACGGACCCGCACCTTGACGCTCGCCGGCTTGGCGGGACGGTCCTGGAGCTCGCCGGTGAAGGGATTCTTGACACCCTTCTGGGCCGGGCGGGCGGGCACCTTGCGGCGCTCGATCTTGACCAGACCGGGGATGGAGAACACCCCGATCCCCGACCCCTTCAACGCCTTCTGGATCTCGGCGGTGAGGTGATCGAGCACCATCACGACGTCCTTCTTGGCCAGCCCCGTCGACTCCGAGATGTTGCGGAGGATCTCGGTCTTCGTGAGCGGCTTGCTGCCCGACTTCTTCGCCATCGCCTGGTCTCCCAGTGGAAAGGATTTGGTGTGCCGCGGAGGCCCGCGACTGCCCGGCACCGGCATCGAGTGCCGGAGAGCGAGGGTGATTAGATTCTCTGGAAATGAAAATGCAAACCAAAACCCCCGAGAAATCCGGGCAAAAACTCCTCTCCGGCCCGTCCTGGACCCGGCCCGGGGAGGGGGGGCGTTCCTTGCTGACCGACGGCCGGTCGGCCTAAGATGGCTCTGCCGGCCGCCAAAGCCGGCCGACGTCCGGATGGGTCCGGATGGCCGGGAACGGGCTCCGCGAAGGGGCCGGATTCCCCCGCCGGAGCTGTTTCAGGCCGTTTTTTCCGGTTTTGCCGGGGATGACAGGCCCCGGCTGCCAGGGGGAAGGTGGTGGGTCAGGAGGGCGGTCGCGGCCGAGGGGTCGCGGCCGTCAGGGTCGAATCCGGTCCTCGGGCCCCGGGGTCACGATGGCTCTCGCGCACCTCGGCACAGGCTTGCACGCGGCCCGCTTCCGCCAGGGCCCCCGCACCGGGCTGGCGGTCCTCGTCCTCCTCGCCGGCGCCATCGGCGGCGTGCTCACCCTGCCCGGCGGCGGCCGGCAGGCCGCGGCCCGCGCCCAGGATCGCCCCGGTGACACCGACCCGCCGGCGGAGGACGAACCCGCCGACGACGACGCCGCGGAGGGGCAGGGGGGCGTCGCGCTGCCGACCGACCGCCTCAAGGAGCGTCAGCTCGACCGCATCCGCCGCCTGGTCGCCGACGGCCGTTGGAGCGATTCAGCGACGCTCGTCGACGAGATTCTCGGCGGCGATCTCGATTACTTCTTCCGCCCGCGCGCCGGCGAGAGCACCTGGCGGAGCATCAAATCGGAGACCGGGCGCATCGTCGGCGAGTTCCCCGACGACGGGCGGCGCGCCTACGAGCTCCAGTTTCGCGCCCGCGCCGACCGCGCCCTCGAGGAGGCGATCCGCTCCGGGGACGACGGCGGCGTGGTGGCGGTGGCGCGGCGCTGGTTCCACACCCCCGCCGGGCGGCGTGCCACGTTCCTGGCGGCGCTCGACGCGCTCGACCACGGCAGGCCGCTGGAGGCGGCGGCGTGGCTCGAGCGCCTCGCGACGGTGCCCGACCACGCCGAGTTTGAGCCGACCCTCTCGCTGGTGCGCGCCGTCGCGTGGTGGCGCGCCGGCGAGCGGCGTGCGGCGACGGAGACGCTCGACCGCCTGCGCGCCACCAAGCCCGGTCCGGTCCGGATGGCGGGGCGCGACGTGCCGCTCGACTATCCCCCCGGCGGCGCGGCGGAGTGGCTCGAGCGCGTCGCCGGCGCCGCCGACACCGGGCCGGGGAGGAGCGCGAGCGAATGGCGCCTGCACCGCGGCGACCCGGCACGCAACGCGCTGGTGGAGGCGTCGCGGCCGTTGCTCGTGCCGCGGTTCCGCGTCCCGCTCACCCGGCATCCGGAGGAGGGACGCCTCCTCGAGCGCCGCCGCCGGCTGTTCGCCGACCGCGACATGCCGATTCTCCCCGCGGGCACGCCGCTGGCGGTCGAGGGGATGATCCTCGTCCACTCGCCCCTGGGGCTCCTGGCGGTCGACTTCGAGACGGGCAAGCGGGTGTGGATGCAGACCGCCGGCGCCGCGGGGTCGTTCTTCGAGGCCGGCGCCCAGGGGGGCGACGACGGCGAGGACGACGACGCCGACGCGCGGGCGGCGATCCGCGGCGTGTTCGACGACGCCACCAGCGGCACGCTGTCGAGCGACGGGAGGCTGGTGTTCGCCGTGGAGAGCGATCCGGCGGCGCTCGCCGGGAGCTCCGGCGGCGGCATCGAGATGTTCCGCCAGCCGTCGCCGCCGCGCGCCGCCAACGTGCTCTCCGCCTACCGCGTGGCCGACCGCGGCACGCTCGCCTGGCGGCTCAACGGCACCCGCGCCGGTGGCGAGGAGCCGCTCGATCCGCAGCGGCAGCAGCCGTTCGCGCCGGTCGCGCCCCCCGCGGGAGCGTGGTACCTGGGGGCGCCGCTGCCGGTGGGCGACCAGTTGTTCGTGCTGGTGGAGGAACGCGGCGAGATCCGCCTCGACGTCGTCGCGGCGGCCGACGGGGCGCTGCGCTGGTCGCAGCCGCTGGCCGAGCTCGACGAGGGCATGGCCATCGGGAGCCGGGAGAGCCACCTGCGGCGCGTGGCCGGGCTGTCGCCCTCCTTCTCCGACGGCGTGCTCGTCTGCCCCACCGGCGCCGGCACGGTGGTCGCGGTCGATCTCGCCACGCGCACGCTGCTGTGGGCCTACACGTTCGCGCGTCCCAACGAGTCCGACACCGTCGTCCTTCCCAACGGCGTGCGCGTGCAACGCGGCGGGATGGGCGCCGGGGGCATGATCATCAACGGTCGGTTCGTCGCCCTGGGGAGCGGCCCTTCGCCGACGTCCGGGTGGCGCGACGGCAGCCCGATCGTCGCCGGCGGCCGGATCATCCTCACGCCGCGCGAGTCGGACGAACTCCACTGCGTCGATCTCCGCAGCGGCGCGGTGCTCTGGAAGCAGCCGCGCCGCGACGGGCTGTACGTGGCGGGCGTGGTGGACGGGCGCGTGATCGTCGTCGGTCGCCGCGGTGTCGAGAGCCTTTCGGTCGCCGACGGCACCAGCACCTGGAACGCCGCCACCCCGCTCGACGGCGCCTGCCCGAGCGGCCGGGGCGTGATCACGGGCGGGAGGCTGTTCCTGCCGCTCGACACGCCCGAGGTGGCCGAGATCGACCTCGCCGACGGCTCGGTCGCGGGGCGCTCCCGCGGCCGCGGCGGACAGGTCGCGGGCAATCTCGTCGCCTACCGGGGCGAGGTGGTCTCCCAGGGAGTCGGCGCGCTCGAGGTCTACCATCAGTCGGCGGAGATCGGCGAGCGCGTGGAGACGGCGCTGCGGGAACGCCCCGGCGACCCGTGGGCGCGGCTGTGGGCCGGGCAGATCGACCTCGATCGGGGGGCGGTCGCCGCCGGGGTGGAGGGGGTGATCGCGGCCCGCGAGGCCGCCCCCGACGCCGTGCCCGACGCGCTGGTGCGCGACGCCCTCGTGACGGGGCTCGAGCGCGATTTCGCGGCCGCCCTTCCCGCCTGGGAGCGCTGGTCGGCACGCACCGGCGACGCCGACCGGGCCACGCTCCGACTGGTCGTGGACGGCACGCTCCGCGGCGGCGACGCGGCGGCGGCCTGGCGGATCTTCGTCCGCTTCCTCGACGGCCAGGCGCCGGCGCCGCGCGCCGGCGACGACCGGCTCGTCGCCGATCCCGCCGATCCGGGGCTGTCGCTCACCGAGTCGGCCTGGATCGCGGGGCGCTTCCGCCGGTTCCTCGAGGTGGCCGCGCCCGCGATCCGGGCCGAGATCGACGCCCGCTGCGACGAGGCCCTCGCCGCCGCAGCGGCCATCCGTCCGGCCGTCGAACGCAGCGACGCCCTGACGCGGCTCCACGCCTGGTTCGGGCCCCATCCCGCCGGCGTGCGCGCGGGGGAGATCCTGCGCGGAGCACTCGCCGACGCGGTGACGGCGAGCGGGCCCGGGAGCGACGCGGGGCGCGACATCGCCCTCCGCGGCGACCTCCTGGCGGGCCCGGCGGCCGCCGCGGTGGATCGCGATCCGGCCGCCGACCCCGAATTCGCGTGGCCCTTCGGCCGCGTCGTCGAGCGTCGCAACAACGCCCGGGGCAACGCCGACGACGCCAACCGCATGGTGCGTCTGGTGTCGATCCCGCTGGAGGGGGCCGAAGCCGCCACCTTCCCCGGCCTCAAGCTCGCCTACGACGTCCAGCAGCCGGCGATCGTCGCGGTGGACGATCTCGGGCGCCGCATCGGCGAGCCGCTCTCGCTCGAGGCCCAGGGAAGGGGCGACGTCGTGGCCGGCTTCCAGCCCTTCGCCGCCGAGGCGTCGGTGGTGGGGCGGATCGTGGTGGTGCGTTCCGGCGCGACCCTCGTGGGGTGCGAGTTGTCGGCCGTCCCGGGGCAGAGCCACCGGCGCCTCTGGGCGCACAGCGAGCAGACCGGCGGCACGCCGGAGATGGCGATGCCCTTCATGGGCAGGGTCGTCGGCGACCGCCACGCCCGTCTCGACAACGTGCCGCTGGGGATGGAGGTCTCGGAGCCCGACGAGGTGGCGCCGGTCGTGCCGGTGCAGGTCGGCCAGGTGCGCGCCACGGGGCTCCCCGTGCTGGTCAGCGCCGCCGGCCAGCGCGACGCGGGCATCGCGGCCGTCGGTCATCTGCAGCTGCGCGATCCGGTCTCGGGCGCGATCCGCTGGGAGCGTCGCCGCCTTCCCGCTTCCGGCGAGCTCGTCGGCGACGACGACTACGTCGTCGTGCTCCCGGCCAGCGGCGTGCAGGCGGTGGTGGTGTCGATGCGCGACGGCAGCGTGGTGCGCACCGTCGATCTCCCCCGGCGCGGACGGCGGCTCCTCACCGTCGGCCGACGGATCGTCGTCATCGGCGCGGCCGAGGGGGACGCCCAGCCCCGCGCCGCCGGCACCCCGGTGAGGCTGACGCTGCTCGATCCGGCGACCATGGAGAGCCGGGCGCTCGGTGAGTTCCCCCCCGAGGCGCTCGTGTCGCGAGCCGGCGGCGACGCGCTGGCGGTGGTGGAGCCGACGGGCGCGATCACGGTGGTCGATCTGGTCACCGGCGCCACGCGCTTCCGCACCAAGCTGGCCGACATGCCCGCCGGCCTGGAGCAGCTGCGTGTCTCGGTCTGGCAGGACAGGCTGCTGGTGCTCGTGGGGCGGCGCGAGTCGCCCGAGGAGCGCGCGCTGATGGACAAGGTGGGCATGATCACCGCCCTCCCGCAGCAGTTCGCCCGGGAGATGGTGCAGCCGATGACGGGCTCGCTGTGGGCCGTCGATCGCGCCGACGGCGCGATGCTGTGGTCGGTGCCCGCCACGATCCTGCGCCACTGCCTGCATCCGGGGCAGGCGGAGGGAATGCCGGTCCTGCTGTTCGCCCGGCAGATCCAGCGGCCCGGCGCGGCCGATCGCCAGCGGATGGGGATCCTGTGCATCGACAAGCGCACCGGCCAGGCGTTGTGCGTGGACGACAAGATCGGCGGGCAGGGGCAGTTCATCGCCGGCTGCGACATGGTCGGCGACCCCGATGCGCACACCGTCACCGTCGGCCGCGGCGGCGTGGAGGGGGGGGACGTGGTGCTCGAGTTCACCGGAGCCCCGACCGCCCCCCGGCCGCCGTTCCAGGCCGCGTCGCGCCAGCCCGTGTCGCGCGACGTGCTCTCCGAGCTCGAGCACTGGCTCGAGACGGTGATCCAATTGCCGATTCCGTTTTGAGGTTTGCCACGCGCTCCGCACCCGGGGCCGCATGCGGCGGTCCCCACGCTTCCCCGCCGTCCGCCCATGAGGCCCGCCATGTTCG
>CAISKG010000232.1 GCA_903885855.1 uncultured Planctomycetaceae bacterium | reverse complement strand
GGCGGGCGCCGACGAGGCCGGCGCGGGGCGCGACGACCCCGACGCGACCCTCGACGCCGCCGCGTGGCGGGGCGAGTTCGACAACCTCGCGACCCGCGCCGCGGCGGCCGGCCACGACCGGCTCGCCGAGGCGATCCGCGATTGGGACGTGCCGGCGTTCGCCGACCGGCAGGCGGTGTTCGCGATCCCCGCGCGGATCGAGCGGCCGGAGTGGGTCGACGAGGGCGCCGCCCCGCTGTGGGACGCGTTCGTGGCGCTGCGCCGCCGACGGGCGGCGGCCACCTTCGGCCGGGCGGTGGAGGCGGCCGGGGCGCACGACCGGCCGAAGTCGCGCGAGGAGAGCAACGCCGAACTCGCGGGCGACGCCCGGGGGCTGCCGCGCCGCGGCGCCGAGGCGATCACGCTCCTCCACCACGTGCTGCGCGACGATCCCGACCATGCCGCGGCCCGGGCCGTGGGGGGATGGGTGAAGCGGGACGGCGAGTGGGTGTCGCCGGGCGTGGCCCGGCGGCTCGAGCGCGGCGACGAATTCGATCCCGCCTTCGGCTGGCTGCCGCGCGGCAGGCTGGCCCGCTACCGCGCCGGGGAGCGCTACGAGTCGGGCCGATGGGTCGACGCCGCCGAGGACGACGCCGCCGGCAGGACGCTGAAGCGTGCCTGGACGGTGGACAGCGACAACTGGCGCGTCCGATCGACGGCCCCTCCGGCCGACGCCGCGGCCCTGGCGGCGTCGCTCGAGGAGGCGTTCCTCCTCTGGCGGCAGGCCTTCGGCGCCTTCGCCTGGGAGCCGGCCGAACTGGAGAAGCGCTTCCGCGGCCGCGGGCGGACGCCGCAGCGCGACCCGTTCGCCGCCGTCCTCCTCGACTCGCGGGAGCGCTACCTGGAGGAGGTGACGCGCTTCGAGCCCAACGCGGTGCGGAGCGACGCCATCTACTGGATGCCGACGCGCACGGCGTGGTTCGCCCCGCCCCCGGAGCCACCGGACGACCCCGGCGACGCGCCCGCCGGCCCCGAGACGCGCACGGTCCGCCACGAGTGCGCGCACCAGCTGTTCGCCGAGGTGCGCCGCGGCAGCCCGCTGGCCGGAGAGCGCTGCGGCTTCTGGGCGATCGAGGCCGTGGCCCTGTATCTCGAAAGCGCGGTCGCCACGCCGTTCGGATGGACGCTCGGAGGGCCCGACGCCGGCCGTGTGCCCGCCGCACGCGAGCGCCTCCTCGAGGACGGATTCCACGTGCCGCTGGCCGACCTGACCGCGATGGGGCGGCGTGAATTCCAGACCGACCAGCGGCTCCCGCAGCTCTACAGCGAGATCTCCGGGCTGGCCGATTTCTTCATGAACGGCGCCGCCGGACGGCACCGTGAGGCGTTCCTCGAATACCTCGACCGCGTCTATTCCGGCTCCGTCCAGCCCGACACGCTGGCCCGGTTGTGCGGGCGATCCTACGCGGAGTTGGACGAGGAGTACCGCGATCATCTCGCCCGCGGCGCCGCCCCCTGACCCGGCGCCCTCCCGCCGGAGGGCCCTCGGGGCGGGGCCGGCCGAGGGTCGTGGATGAGTTGTTCCGCGGGCCGTTACACTCCCCGGCCGACGGCCCTTCCCCCGTGACGCCCCCCCTCCCCTGCCGCCCACCTCGACCTTCCATGCCCACTCCCGACATCGACCGCCTCGCCATCGACACGATCCGCACGCTCTCCATGGATGCCGTCGAGGCCGCCAAGAGCGGTCACCCCGGCACGCCGATGGCCCTGGCCCCGGTGGCGTACTCGGTGTGGAGCGGGTTCCTGCGCTACGATCCGGCCGACCCGTCATGGCCCAACCGCGACCGGTTCGTGCTCTCCTGCGGCCACGCCTCGATGCTGCTCTACTCGCTCCTCCACCTCGCCGGGGTGCGGCGTGCCGACGGCGGGCCCGCGGTGTCGCTCGACGACATCCGCCGCTTCCGCCAGCTGGGCAGCGTCTGCGCCGGCCACCCCGAGCACCACGCCACCGCCGGCATCGAGACGACGACCGGGCCGCTCGGCCAGGGCTGCGGCAACTCCGTCGGCATGGCGATCGCCGCCCGCTGGCTCGCGGCGCGCTACAACGCCGCCGGCCGCACGCTGTTCGACTACGACGTCTACGTGCTGTGCAGCGACGGCGACCTGATGGAGGGGGTGGCGGCCGAGGCGGCGTCGATCGCCGGCCATCTGGGGCTGGCGAATCTGTGCTGGATCTACGACGACAACGCGATCACGATCGAGGGGGAGACGCACCTGGCCTTCTCCGAGGACACGGCCCGGCGCTTCGAGGGGCTCGGCTGGCGGGTGGCCCGCGTCGACGACGCCAACGACACGCGGGCCCTGGCCGCGGCCCTCGAGGCCTTCCGCGCCGAGGCTGACCGGCCCACGCTGATCGTCGTCAAGAGCCGCATCGGCTACGGCGCCCCGACGAAGGCCGGCTCGCACGAGGCGCACGGCGCGCCGCTGGGGGCCGAGGAGATCCGCGGCGCCAAGCAGGCCTACGGCTGGCCGGCCGACGCCGCCTTCCTCGTGCCCGACGGCGTGCGCGAGCGCTTCGCCGACACGCTCGGTCGGCGCGGGGCGGAGGGGAGGGCCGCCTGGACGGCGGCCCGCGCGGCGCTCCGCTCCGCCGATGCGGGGAGAGCCGACGAGCTCGACCTCCTTCTCGAGGGCCGTCTCCCCGCCGGCTGGATGGACGCGGTGCCGACGTTCCCCGCCGACGCCAAGGGGCTCGCCACGCGCGTCTCCTCCGGCAAGGTGCTCACGGCACTCAGCGGCGCCCTGCCCTGGCTGGTGGGGGGATCGGCGGACCTGGCCCCCTCGACGATGACCTTCGTGGCGGGGGCGGGCGAATTCTCGGCCCACGACCACGCCGGGCGCAACTTCCATTTCGGCATCCGCGAGCACGCGATGGCGGCGGCCTGCAACGGGATGGCGCTCTCCGGCCTGCGGCCGTACTGCGCCACCTTCTTCGTGTTCCTCGACTATCTCAAGCCCTCCCTGCGCCTCTCGGCGCTCGGCGGTCTGGGGGTGATCTACGTCCTCACGCACGATTCCATCGGCCTCGGCGAGGACGGGCCGACCCACCAGCCGATCGAGCAGCTCGCCAGCGCCCGGGCCGTGCCCGGCCTGACGGTGCTGCGCCCCGCCGACGCCAACGAGGTGGCGGAGGCCTGGAAAGCGGTGATCGCGGCGCCGCACCGTCCCGCGGTACTCGTCCTTTCGCGGCAGAACCTCCCCACGCTCGACCGCACGCGACTGGCCCCCGCGGCCGGCACGGCCCGCGGCGCGTACGTCCTCGAGGACGACGCCGACGGCGCCCCCGACTGCATCCTCATCGGCACCGGCAGCGAGGTGCAGGTGTGCCTCGCGGCGGCCCGGCTGCTGCGCGAGCGCGGCCGTCGTCCCCGCGTGGTGAGCATGCCGAGCTGGGACCTCTTCGAGGCCCAGGACCGCGCCTACCGCGACGCGGTCCTCCCGCCGGCCATCACGGCGCGCGTGGCCTGCGAGGCCGCCTGCGGCTTCGGCTGGGAGCGCTGGATCGGTCCCGGCGGGAGGTTCGTGGGGATGACGGGATTCGGGGCGTCGGCGCCGGCGGCCGCCCTCTACGAACACTTCGGTATCACCCCCGAGGCGGTCGCCGCCGCGGTCGCGCCGCGCGGCTGATCGGCGCCCTCCCCTCGGGCCGCAAGGGCCCGCCCCTCCGGCGATCGGACCACCATGCTCGACGCCTTGTCTTCCCTCGGCACCGGCGGCGCGATCCTGCTGATCGTGGCGCTGGCGATCGCCTTCGGCTTCGAGTGCATCAACGGCTTCCACGACACCGCCAACGCCGTGGCGACGGTGATCTACACCAAATCGATGAAGCCCACGCCGGCGGTGGTGTGGTCGGGGGTGTGGAACTTCATCGGCGTCCACGCCGGCGGCATCGGCGTCGCCTTCAGCATCGTCCACCTGCTCCCGGTGGATCTGCTGGTGAACATCAAGACCGGCCGCGGGCTGGCGATGGTGCTCTCGTTGCTCGGTGCGGCGATCGTGTGGAACTTCGCCACCTGGTACCGCGGCCTGCCGGCCTCCAGCTCGCACGCGCTCGTCGGCTCGATCATGGGGGTGGGGATGATGAACTCCCTCCTCGAAAACGGCTCGATCTCGCGCGGGATCAACTGGCACAAGGCGGCCGAGGTGGGGACGGCCCTCCTCCTCTCGCCGTTGGTCGGCTTCTGCCTCGCCGCCACGACGCTCACGCTGTGCCGCTTCCTCGTCCGATCCCCCAAACTGTACGCCCCTCCCGTCGGCGACGAGCCGCCCCCCTGGTGGGTGCGGGCGCTGCTGATCGGCACCTGCACCGGGGTGAGCTTCGCCCACGGCTCCAACGACGGGCAGAAGGGCATGGGGCTCGTGATGCTCGTGCTCATCGGGATCGTGCCCGCGGCGTACGCGCTCGACATGCACCTCGGGCGCGACGAGGTGGCCGCCACCGTCGCCGCCGCGCGGACGCTCGGCGACGAGCTGCGCCGCCCCGACGTGGCGACGCTGCTGGGGGCGCTGCGCGACCAGCATCTGGCCAACGCCCGCGTGGAGCGGCTGTCACGCGAGGAGATCGTCTCGGCCGCGGAGGCGTCGCTCGACTCGGGGCCGGTCGACACCGTCTTCGACCCCTTCCCGTCCGGCGACGTCGTGCTGGCCACGCTCGATCCCGTGCCCCTGGCCGACGCGGTCGTGGGGGCGCTGCGCGACCGGGAGGGATTCGGCGAGCTGTCGGCGGAGGAGCGCTGGGAGGTGCGCACGCACCTCGTCGAACTCGGCGCCTCGCTCCGCACGCTGGTGCGGCAGTTCGGCGAGAGGCTCCCGGAGGAGCGGAAGAAGGAGCTCCTGGGCCTCGCGGCCACCATCGCCCGCCCGGTGGAATACGTGCCGGAATGGGTGGTGATGGCGGTGGCGCTGTGCCTGGGGCTGGGGACGATGGTGGGGTGGGAACGGATCGTCGTCACCGTCGGGGAGAAGATCGGCAAGGAGCACCTCACCTACGCCCAGGGAGGCGCCGCCGAGCTCGTCGCCGCGACCACCATCGCGCTGGCCGACCGGCTGGGCATGCCGGTGAGCACCACCCACGTGCTCTCCTCCGGCATCGCCGGCACGATGTGGGCCAACCGCTCCGGGATCGACGCGGGCACGGCGCGCTCGATCCTGCTGGCGTGGGTGCTCACGCTGCCGGCGGTGATCGCGCTGGCGGCCGGCTTCTATTGGCTCGCCACGCGATTCGTGGCCTGACTCCGCCCCCGCCTTCCGCGCGGGCGGTCACGCCGCCGCTCAGGGCTGGTGGTGCGAGTCGCCGATCACGGCGTCCTCGGGATCCTTGCCGGCGGCCGGCTGGCCGTCGTGGTTCAGGAAGAGGTGATCCTCGACGTGGATCCGGGATTCGTGGAGCCGGTCCACGCGGCCGTCCTCCCAGAGCACGTGATGGAGGCCGTCGGCGTGATTGTCGCTCCGCTCGCCGCTGGCGTCGGGGGCGTCGGCCATGAGCGGGTGATGGGCGCGGTTGAGCCCGACGATCGGCTGCAGGCGCCCCGCGGCGTCACGGTGGCCGAGCGTGTAGCCGAAGTCGCCGCCCATCGACCGCACCATCTCCTCGAACGCGTCGGTCCCCCGGGCGTCCTCGAGCGCCTGGATCGTGGGGACGCGGAAGGTGCCGCTGCGGGCGAGGGCCGAGCCCGGCACCAGCAGCGTGCCGTCGTCGGCGACGATGCGGTGCTCGGAGACCAGCAGCGGCGCGTACAGGCCGCCGCGCGACATCGGGCCGCCGTCCGGGGGCGAGGGATAGCGGCGGTGCGAGGCGGCGTAGCCCTGCAGGGCCTCGCCGACGCGCGTCAGCCGCCGCTCGGTCTGCGTCGCCCGGGAGCGCGAGACGAGGGCGCCGACGGCGGGAAAGAGGAGCACGCACGCGGCCAGCGCCGTCGCGGCGAGGATCGCCTTGTCGATCCAGTTCATGCTCCGCTCGACCGGCACGGGGCGATCGTCGCTCCAGTCGGAGGCGGGGCGGGAATGCCGGTGGCGCCGCGGCGTGCCGGGATGCGGGCGGTGGGCGGCGGCCTCCCGGGCCGCGTGGCCGGCCGGGGCCGCGGCCCGCTCGGCGGCCCCGCG
>CAISKG010000231.1 GCA_903885855.1 uncultured Planctomycetaceae bacterium | reverse complement strand
CGCCGTCCACCAGCAGCACGTTGACCCGGTCGACGACGTCCACGACGAGATGCCGGGCGTCGTCGGCGGCCAGCACGTCGGCGGCGAGGCGCGCCTCCACCACGTGTGCGCCGGCCCGCGGGAAGCGCACGTCGAAGCGCCGCTTCACGGTCGTGTCGGGAGGGATGTCCTCGATGCGCAGCCCGGGCCGGCCGGCGCCGTCCTCGCGCAGGTCCACCACCACGTCACGGGCCCGCGACGGCCCGTCGTTGCGCACGGTCAATTCGATCGGCACCACGACGCCCGCGGCGGGCACGCCGCCGGCGACCTCGAGCGCTTCGATGGTCAGGTTCGTCCCCCGGGCCGGCCCCGTCGCGCCGGCCGGCGCGTCGTCGGGCCCGCCGATGCCGCAGTCGACCAGGCGGATCTCGGCGCCGGCGTCGGCCAGCCGGCGCAGCGCCGCCACCGTCTCCTCGGCCGAATCCCAGTCGGCGGCGCGGAAGTCGCTCACCAGCCACACCACCGGCGCGAGGTTCGACGCCCCCTCCTCCCCCACCAGTTCCGCCGCCGCCTCGAGCGCCGCGGCGGCCCCCGAGTCGGTCGCCGAGGGGGCCATCTTCGCCAGCACGTCGCGCACGCGCTGCACGGTCGCCGGCGTGGCGGTCTGGCGGGGCACGTCGAAGCGGCCGGTCGGGGCGGCGTCCTCGGCGGCGGCGGCGTCGGCCGCGGCCGGCTCCGCGGCGGCGCGGGCGGGATCGAGCCGGGAGAAACGCCCCAGGGCGATCTCCGCTCGGCTCCGGCCGCCGGGGAGCTCGCCGCAGACGCGTTCCACCACCGCCCGCCCGCGCTCGAACGCCGAGAGCGGGTCGCCGGCGGCGTCGCCGCTACGGTCGCCCATGGAGTAGCTGTCGTCGAGGAGGACGACGTGGAAGGCGCGCGATCCGCCGAGGAGCTGGCCCAGGGCGTGCGTCCAGCGCGGCTGGGCCATCGCCAGCACGATCCCCAGGATCGCCGCCACGCGGAGGAGGAGCAGGAGCAGCTGCTTGAGGAGGACGCGCGTCCGGTACTTCTTCTGGCTCGCCAGGAGAAACTCCATCGCCGCGAAGCGCACGCGGCGGTGGCGGAGGAGGTTGATGAGGTGGATGACGATCGGCGCCGCCACCAGCGGCAGTCCCCACCACAACAGCGTCGGAAATACGAATGTCGGCACGCCGCGTTTCCTCGGTCCCGTCCGGTCACACCGCCAGGCTGGAACGACGCGAAAGGAACTTCACGAGCGCCCCGTCGATCGGCTCGCCGGTGCGCACCAACGAATAATCCACCTTCTGCGAGGCCGAGCGGCGCCGCACCTCCGCCAGAAACTCCCCCAGCGCCGCCATGTAGCCCTCGCGCAGGGCGCGGGGATTGCAGGCCACGTGGTCGGGCACCTCGAGCCCCTCGAAGCGGGTCGGGCCCTCGAAGGGGAAATCGAGCTCGTCGTCGTCCATCACGTGGAGGAGGACGACGTCGTGGCCGCGTTTGCGCAGCAACTTGAGCCCCTGGAAGACCCCCTCCCGGTCGCCGAGCAGATCCGACACGAGCACCACCAGCCCCCGGCGCGGGAGCGTCTCGGCGAGGCCGCGCAGCACCGGGAGGAACGCCGTGGGGCGGCCGCCGCGCTGCGTCTCGAGCACCTCGACGACGCCGTCGAGCTGCGAGCGCTTGGTGCGTGCCGGCACGCTCGCCCGGACGCGGTCGTCGAACAGCGCGCAGCCCGCCGCGTCGCCGTGGGAGAGGGCGAGCCAGGCCAGGCTGGCGGCGAGCGTGGCGGCGTACTCGTACTTCGACAGCGGCCCGGAGCGGTAATCCATGCTCGCCGACCCGTCCACCAACAGCGCCAGGCGGAGATTCGTCTCCTCCTCGAATTCCTTGACGTACAGCCGGTCCTGACGGGCCCAGACCTTCCAGTCCACCCGGCGCAGGTCGTCGCCGCGCACGTACTCGCGGTGCTGGAGGAACTCCACGCTCTGCCCCTTGTAGGGGCTCTTGTGGAGACCGGCGAGCACCCCCTCGACGACGGCGCGGGCGCGGAGTTCCAGCCGGGCGATCCGGTGGATCGCCTCAGGATGCAAATATCGTCTGGAAGCGGGGGTCACGCGTCAGCTCGTCCTCTCTCGAAGGGGTGTTCTCGATGATCCGCCGGATGATCGCGTCGGGGGTCACCCCTTCGCTCTCGGCGGCGAAGCCGACGACGATCCGGTGCCGCAGGACCGGGCCGGCCAGCGCCTGGATGTCCTCCACGGCGACGTGGCTGCGCCCCTGGAGCAGGGCCCGCGCCTTGGCGCCGATGATGAGGAACTGCACGGCCCGCGGGCCCGCGCCCCACGACAGCTGGTCGGAGACGAACTCCGGCACCCCGCGCTCCCCGGCCCTGGTCTGGCGGACGAGCGTCAGGGCGTAGCGGGTGAGATGGTCGCTGACCGGCACCTCGCGCACGCTCCGCTGGAGGGCGACGATGTCGGCGGCGGACAGCACGGGGCGGACGTCGTCCGCGGCCGCTCCGGTGGTGCGCCGCGCGATCTCGAACTCCTCGTCGAAGGTCGGATAGCGGACGAACACCTTGAACATGAAGCGGTCCTGCTGCGCCTCCGGGAGCGGGTAGGTGCCCTCCTGTTCGATGGGGTTCTGCGTCGCCAGCACGAAGAACGGATCGGGCAGCCGGTGGCCGACACGCCCCACGCTCACCTGGCGCTCCTGCATCGCCTCGAGGAGCGCCGCCTGCGTCTTCGGCGGGGTGCGGTTGATCTCGTCGGCGAGCACGACGTTGGCGAACAGGGGCCCTTCGAGGAAGCGCACCTGCCGCTGGCCGGTGGCGCGGTCCTCCTCGAGGACGTCGGTGCCGACGATGTCGGCGGGCATCAGGTCGGGGGTGAACTGGACCCGGCTGAACGAGAGATCCAGGCTCCGCGCCAGCGTGCTCACCAGGAGCGTCTTGGCGAGTCCGGGCACCCCCTCGAGCAGGCAGTGGCCCCGGCTGAACAACGAGATCAGCAATTCCTCCACCACCTGGTTCTGGCCGACGATCACGCGCGAGAGTTGCGAGACGATCCGGTCATGGGCTTCGTGGAGCCGCTCCACGGCATCGTGAGCGCGTTCGGACGGTGGCATGTATCTCTCCGGAGGGGCGCCCCGTGGGACGCGGGAGGAAGACAGGATGCGGAACAAGCGGGGGGATGGAAACGGCCGGGAACGCCTGCCCGGATCAGCGTTGGTAGATCGGGAGCGTGCCCTTGTCCAGTTGCAGGATGGTGAGATTCGTGGCGGTGGTGTAGACGGGGCCGATGTAGCCCTGCGGCCAGTAGGTGCCGTCGCGGTCCTCCTGGGCCTCCCCCACGAGCCGTTTCTCGATCTGGTCGCGGTATCCGCCCCACTTCTTGCCCCCCTCCCGGTACATCACCTGGGAGTAGTAGAAGTGGGCGTAATGCCAGTGGCCGAAGCCGTTGTTGGCGATGTTGCCGAGGTGCTTCTCGGCGTAGGCGAGCATGCGGGGCACGTGGGTGTCGTCGTACTCCCCGGCGTTGAACAGGCAGGCGATCGCCGCCGCCGAGATCGCCGGCCGGCCGCCCCCTCCCTTGGAGCTGTACTGCACGCCCCCGTCGGGCATCGTGCACTTGTGGATGTAGCCGATGGCCTTGTCGATGATCTCCCGCGGGACCGGGATTCCGGCGTTGCGGCATCCGCGCAGCCCCTGCACCTGCGTGATCGTGGTCGAGCCTTCGTCGAAATTGTTGCCGTCCTTGGCGCTGACGTAGCCCCAGCCGCCGTCGGGCGTCTGGGCGCGGCCGGAAAACTCGACCGCCTTGGCGAGCACGCGCACGAGCTCCTCGCGCCGGCGTTCGTCCTCCTCCTCGCCGAGCACCTGCGAGAGGAAGAGCATCGCGAAGCCGTGGCCGTAGGTGTAGCGGTCGTCCCCCTTGGGGTCGCCGATCAGGCCGTTGGTGCGCGAGCGGCTGACGAGATAGTCGACCGCCTGACGGACCGCCTCGGCGTAGCGCCCCTGGGTGGTCGTCGAACCCTCCATGAGCATCGCGGTGCCTGCCAGGGCCGTCATGGCGGTGGGATAGCGCCCCTCGTTGGCGGCCCAGCTGCCGCGGCGCGACTGCTTCTTGACCAGCCAATCGAGCCCGCCGGTGACGACGCGATCGCGCGCCTTGACGTCGCGCGGGCCGCGGGCCTCGGGGGCGTCGTCGTCGGCCGCCCGGGCATCGCGCCCCACGCGCGCGGCGAGGGCCGCCAGCGCGACGAGCACGCCCCGGCGACCGATCCCGCTCCGGGGGCGGATCGGAGCTGGCTCTCGGGGCGTGGGCAGGGCCATGGCGGGTCTCGCGGGCGGGCGGCGGGGTGGACGGGGGGCCGCGCCGCGCGGCCCCCGGGAGCGCGGGGCGAACCTCAAAACGGAATCGGCAATTG
>CAISKG010000230.1 GCA_903885855.1 uncultured Planctomycetaceae bacterium | reverse complement strand
GTCAGGCACAGCCCGATGGCCAGCGGGGCCAGGACCGTGCCCGACTGCTTGTCGGTGGCGCCGTGGATCACGAACACGAAGAAGGCCGTGAGCACGAACTCGGCGATGAAGCAGGCGGAGAGGGAGAAGCCGCCGGGGGAGAAGGCGCCGTAGCCGTTGGCGGCGAAGCCGTCCTCGATCGCGAACGTCGATTGGCCCCGCGCGATCATGTAGAGCACCGCGGCGCCGCCGATGGCGCCGAGGCACTGGGCCACGACGTAGCCGAGGACGTCGCGGGCGGGGAAGCGGCCGCTGGCCGCCAGCCCCGCCGTGACGGCGGGGTTGAGATGGCAGCCGGAGATGTGGCCGACGGCCACCGCCATCGTGAGCACGGTGAGGCCGAAGGCGAGCGAGACGCCGAGCCAGCCGATGCCCACCTCGGGCGCGGCGGCGGCCAGGAGGGCGCTGCCGCAGCCCCCGAGCACGAGCCAGAAGGTGCCGATCGCCTCGGCGAGCAACTTGCGCATGGCGGACTCCGAAAACGGGGAACGGTGTGCGGGGACGGCGCGGGGGCCGTCGGACGGCGGCCACGGTAGCCTCCGGCCGCGGCGACGGTCAATTCCGCCCACGACCGGCCGCTCACCACCAGCCGAGGAGGCTCCCGGCCCGGTTGCCCAGGAGGATCGCGCCCACCACCACGGCCGTGATCACCGTCACGAACACGCCGGCACTGGCCACGTCGAGGGCGTCACGGACGTTGGCGTCGTACTCGCGCGTGACCGCCTTGGCGAGGAACTCGATCGCGGTGTTGAGCACCTCGGCGGCGAGCACCAGGCCGATCGCCAGCGCGATCAGGCACCACTCCGTGGGCGACATGCCCAGGAAGGCCGCCACGGCCACCGCCAGCGCCGCCACGGGGAGATGGACCGCGAAACTCGACTGGCTGGCCACGGCCCGGGCCGTGCCCCGGAAGGCGTCGCCGAACTTCGCCAGCCAGGTCCGCGGCCCTTCCACGTCAGCCGACCTTGACGTAGGGATCGCCCTTCTTCCAGTTGCACGGGCAGAGTTCGTCGCTCTGCAGCGCGTCGAGCACGCGCAGCACCTCGGCGACGTTGCGCCCCACGCGCCCCTGGTTGACGTCGACCCACTGGATCACCCCCTGCGGATCGACGATGAAGGTCGCCCGCAGGCAGTAGCCCTCGGTCTTCTCGAGGATCCCCAGCTCCGGAGCGAGCCGCTGGGCGGCGATGAGCGGGTAGGCGAGATTCGTGAGGTCGGGATGGGAGCGCCGCCAGGCGAGGTGCGACCACTCGTTGTCGGTGCTCCCTCCGACCACCGAGCAGTCGCGGTCGGCGAAGGCCTTGAGCTGCTTGTTGAACTCCGCCAGCTCCGTCGGGCAGACGAAGGTGAAGTCCTTGGGGTAGAAGAAGTACACCACCCACTTGCCGTCGTAGTCGGCGTTGGTGAGGAGTTTGAGGTCGTCCTTCGCGGTCCCGACGCAGGCCTGCGCGGAGAAGGCGGGGAAACGATCGCCGACGGTCAGCATGGCGCTGCTCCTGATGCGGTCGGGGTGCGGTGGGAATCCGGCCGGTGAGGCGGGCCGCGGCCCGACGGGCGCGGGGCGCGAGACGGGCCGCCCGACGGCGACACGGCGCCCGGAGGCGGCCGCGCCCCTCGGGGGGCAAAGTGTATGGCGGCCGCCGGACCGGTTCAACGACCGTTCCCTCGGGGCACATGCCATACTCGCCGCCGTCGGCCCGCCCCCCCGCATCCCCCGCCCGCATGCCGCGACGCCCCCCGGACGAACCGACGCGCATCGACGACGCCCCGGCGCGGCGCACGGTGTTCGTCGCCCCGGCCCGGGCCACGCGGCCGACGGCGGGGGCGCCGGCCGACTGCCCGTTCTGTGCGGGCCACGAGCATCTCGCACCCACCGAGATTCTCCGCAGCCCCGCCGACGAGGGGCTTCCCTGGCGGGCGCGGATCGTCCCCAACCGCTATCCGTTCGTGGTGGAGGGGGCGGCGTCCGGGGCGGGCCCGATCCGGCCGGCCCGCGGGGTGCACGACGTGATCGTCGAGTCGCCGCGCCACCATCGCTCGGTGCTCGAGGTGGAGCCCGCGGCGTGGGAGGCCTCGTGGGATCTCGCGCGGCGCCGGCTGGCCGGGCTCGCCGCGCGCCGCGACCTGGCCTGGGCGACGGTCTACAAGAACTCCGGGCCCGGGGCGGGGGCCTCGCTCGAACATGTCCACAGCCAACTCGTGGCCCTCGACGCCGTGCCCGATGCGGTGCGGACGACGGCACGCGGGGGCGACACGGCCGCCGAGCGCCTCGCGGCGGCGCGGCGCGAGGGGCGCGTGGTCGCCGTCCGCGGGGGCCTGGCGGCCTTCGTGCCCCCGGCGCCGCGGCAGCCGTTCGAGACCTGGATCGTGCCGCGCGGAGCGCCGGCCTGGTTTCACGAGGCCGAGGCGGGGCTGGTGCGCGATCTGGCACGGCTCCTGCGCGCGGTGGTGGCGGGGCTCGCGCAGGCGGCCCCCGGCGCCGACTACAACTGGTGGCTCCTCCAGCCGCCGTGGCGGCGCCGGGCGGCGCGGCCGGTCGCGGGCGGCTGGTGGCGGATCGAGATCCTCCCGCGCGTCACGCCGCTGGCCGGCTTCGAACTCGGCACCGGCTGCCACGTGTGCGTCGTCCCTCCCCGCGCGGCGGCCCGCCTCCTGCGCCGCGCCCTCCCTTCCGCGAGATCGTCATGACGCCGGCCGTGCGAGTCGTGTTCGTGGTCCACGACCACCAGCCGGTCGGCAACTTCGACGGCGTCTTCGAGGGCGCCTACCGCGACGCCTACGCGCCGTTCCTCGATCTCCTCGAGCGCCATCCGCAGGTGCGCGTGGCGATCCACACCAGCGGGCCGCTGGCGGAGTGGCTCGACGAGCGCCACCCCGCCTACCTCGACCGCCTCGCCGCGCTGGCCGCCGCCGGCCGCGTGGAGATCGTCGGCGGCGCCTTCTACGAGCCGGTGCTGGCGATGCTCCCCGGCCGCGATCGGGTGGGGCAGATCCGGCGCTACCGCGAGTGGCTCGAGCGCCGGCTGGCGACGCGCGTGACGGGCCTGTGGCCGGCGGAGCGCGTGTGGGATCCGGGCATGGCGGCCGACCTGGTGCGCGCCGGGGTGGAGTGGACGATCCTCGACGACACCCACTTCAAGGCCGCCGGGCTCCCCGACGAGCGTCTCGACCGCCCCTGGATCACCGAGGGGGACGGCGGCACGCTCGCCGTCCTGCCGGTGAGCGAGCGGCTGCGCTACCTGATCCCCTTCGCGGCGCCTGAGGACGCGCTGCATCACCTCCGTTTCCTGGGGGAGCGCCGCCCCGGGGCGCTGGCCATCTTCGGCGACGACGGGGAGAAGTTCGGCGTCTGGCCGGGAACGGCGGGGATGTGCCTGGAGACGGGCTGGATGGAGCGCTTCCTGCGCCTCGTCGCCGCCGCGCCGGGCGTGGTGGAGTGGTGCCTGCCGTCGGAGGTGGTGCGTGGGGCCGACGTCAGCGGGCCGGTGTGGCTGCCGGAGTGCAGCTACCGCGAGATGACCGAATGGGTGCTCCCCCCGGCGGCGCAGCGCCTCTGCGTGGCGGCGCGGCGCGACGCCGCGCACGACCCGCGCCTGGCGGCGGTGGCCCCCTTCCTGCGCGGCGGCAGCTGGCGCAACTTCCGCCACCGCTATGCCGAGGCCGCGGAGATGTACGCCCGCGCCATTGCCGTCAGCGACCGCGCGGAGCGCGTCCGGGGCCGCGTCGGGGACGACGACCCGGTGCTCGACGCGGCCCTGCGGGCGCTGTACCGGGGGCAGTGCAACTGCGCCTACTGGCACGGGGCCTTCGGCGGCATCTACCTCCCCCACCTGCGCAACGCCATCTACCGTGAGCTGATCGAGGCCGACGTCCTCCTCGACCGGCTCGAGCCCCCCGCCGCCGCGGCCGCGGTGGAGGTGCGCGACTGGGACTTCGACGGCCGGCCGGAGGTGCGCGTCTCCACGTCGCAGCTCGACGCATGGCTCGCCCCGGCACGCGGCGGGATCGTCTACGAACTCGACCTGCGCGACTGGCGTCACAACGTCCTGGCCACGCTCGACCGGCGCGAGGAGGCCTACCACGCCGAGGTGCTCGCCGGGCCCGGGGGTGCGGCGAGCGTGGTCGACGGCTCGCGTCCGGCGACCTTCAAGGAGGCCGGCCTCGAGGAGCTGGTGCGCGTCGACGCGGCGCGGCGGAAGATGTTCGTCGACCACTTCTGGGATCTCGACGTCGATCCGGCGGCCGTGGCCGCGGGGAGCGCCGCGGAGCGCGGCGACTTCGCCGTCGGCGCCTACGGGCACGCCCTCCACCGGGCCCCCGACCGCGTGGAGGTGGAGCTCACGCGCGAGGGGAACGTCTGGGGGATCCCGCTGCGGCTGGCGAAGCGCGTCGTGGTGCGCGCGGGCGTGGCCGGGATCGAGGCCGCCTACGAGCTCAGCGGGCTGCCCCCGGGCTTCCGCCAGCAGTTGGCGGTGGAGGTGAATCTGGCCGGGCTGCCGGCGGCGGCGCCGGGGAGGTTCTTCCGCGACGACGAGGGGCGCGCGCTGGGGGAGCTGGGATCGCGGCAGGATCTCCCCGGCGCGACGTCGCTGGGGCTGGTGGACGACTGGCTGGGGATCGAGGCCGTGGTCACCGTCGACGGCGGTGCGGCGGGGATGTGGGCTTTCCCGGTGCGCACCGTGAGCCAGTCGGAGGGGGGCTTCGAGGGGGTGCACCAGTCGGTGGCCGTGATGCCCCGCTGGATCGTCGAGCCCGACGGGGAGGGACGCTGGCGCGGCTTCGTGCGCGTCGCCTTCGCGCGCTATCCCTAACCGGCGCCGCCGCTGCGGCCGGCGAGCGCCGGCCAGTCGAGCGCCGGCTGCGTCGCGCCGGCTCCGTGGGGGAGCAGCGCGACCGGCAGATCCCCGAGGCGGGCCTGCAACTCGGCGGCGCCGTCGGCGGCGATCCGCCGCGGCG
>CAISKG010000229.1 GCA_903885855.1 uncultured Planctomycetaceae bacterium | reverse complement strand
TCGTCGCCGCCGGGGCCACGTCGTCGAACCCGACGGCCGCGGTCCGGCTCCCCGCCAGCGCCACCAGGGGTAGCGGGGGGCCGACGGTGAGTCCGGCGGCACCGGCCGGCACGACGAAGAACGCCGTCGTGCCGTCGTCGCACTCGGCGCCGGTGACGATCGTGTCGACAGCGTCGGCGCCGGTGACCCAGGGGCATGTGCCCCGCAGCCGCGTGCCGCCGGGGCAGGCGACGGCGCGCAGGGCCGGCGCGCCGAGATGGCGGCGGCTGGTGGTGAGCTGGGCGATGCCGACGGTGGTCGTCTCGTCGCCGCGTGCGAGGCGCGGCAGCATCCGCGCGCGCAGCTCGGCCGGGCCCAGGGCGACGATCCGGCAGGCGCTGGCCCACTGCGTGAGGGCCAGGGCGCCGGTGAGGCAGGCCGAGGCCACGGCCACCAGCGCGTCGAGGAGCGCCCCCTCGGAGGCGCCCGTGCCTCCCGCGTCGGCGGGGACGAATCCGGCCAGCAGCCCCGCGTCGGCGAACTGCTCGAAGGCGCCGCTCGCCCAGGGACCGGCGTCGCGCGATCGCGGCGCGAGGCGGGCGAGTGCGTCGACGAGCGCCGAGAGCCGCGCGGGATCGGGGGTCGAGGGATCGCTGCCGAACATGCCGACAGTCTAGACGGGCCCTTTTCCGCGTGCCGCGCCGCGAGGGTATACTCCCGCTCCTTCTGGCCGGTGCCCGCCTTTCCTCCCGCCCCTCCCTCCGCGCCTCCGCCCCCGCCCGCCGGGGGCGGCCCACCCAGGCCGCACGCCCCCCAGGAGCCCGCCATGAGCCAGACCGAGGACCGCTCCGCGCCCCCGTCGCCGACCCCGCGCTCCGCCGCCGTCAACCATCCGCCCCTCAAGCTCCTCGAGCTCTCCCCGGAGAACGTCTACGGCAAGTGCCAGGCGCTCGCGGGCAACCTGTGGTGGAGCTGGCATCCGGAGGTGGCCGATCTGTTCCGCGAGCTCGATCCGATCCGCTTCCGGCAGCTCGACCACAACCCGATCGCGCTCTTGGCGGAATTCACGCCGGAGCGGCTCGAGGCGCGGGCCGCGGAGCTCGTGCTCCACAGCCGCATCAACCATGCCTACCGCCGGATGAAGGAATACCTCGCCGCGGACAACACCTGGAGCACCGTCCACGCCGGGGTGCTGGGGTCGAAGCCCGTCGTCTATTTCTCGGCCGAGTTCGGGATCCACGAGTCGGTGCCGATCTACTCCGGCGGCCTGGGGGTGCTCGCGGGCGACCACGTCAAGAGCGCCAGCGGCCTGGGGATCCCGCTGGTGGCCGTGGGGCTCTTCTACAAGCAGGGCTACTTCAAGCAGCAGCTCGACCTCGACGGCTACCAGCACGAGGAATACCTCCACTCGCGCGTCGAGACGCTGCCGCTGGAGCCGGCGATCGGCACCGACGGCGCCCAGGTCACCGTCGCCATCGAGACGCGATCCGGCCAGATCCGCGCGCAGCTGTGGAAGATGGCGGTGGGGCGCGTGAGCCTCTACCTCCTCGACTCCGACGTTGAGGGCAACACGCCGGAGGACCGCCAACTCACCGGCCGGCTGTACGGCGGCGACAACCGGATCCGCATCCGCCAGGAGCTCGTCCTCGGCGTCGGGGGCGTGCGCGCCATCCGGGCCCTGGGGATCGTGCCGGGGGTCTATCACCTCAACGAGGGGCATTCCGTCTTCGCCACGCTCGAGGCCGTGCGCGTGCGCATGGCGCGCGACGGCTATTCCTTCGACGACGCGGTGCGGAAGGTGGCCCGGCAGACGGTGTTCACGACGCACACGCCCGTGCCGGCGGGGCACGACCGCTTCGACGGCGGGCTGATGGAGGAGCACCTCGGGCCGATGCGCGACGCCCTGGGGATCTCCCACGACCATCTCATGGGCCTGGGACGCGTCGACCCTGGCAACCACGGCGAGCCGTTCTGCATGACGGTGCTGGGGCTCAAGTTCTCGCGGCGCGCCAATGCCGTGAGCGCCCTCCACGGCCACGTCAGCCGGCGGATGTGGAAGGACCTGTGGGGGTCGCACGTCGAGGAGGAGGTGCCGATCGGGCACATCACCAACGGCGTCCACGTGCCGAGCTGGCTGTCGGCGCAGATGCTGCAGCTCTACGACCGTCTTTTCCCGGCCAACTGGTTCCGGCGGCTGGGGGAGCCCGACGTCTGGCAGCGGATCCACGACTGCGATCCGGGCGAGCTCTGGGAGACCCACTACGCCCTCAAGAACCTCCTGCTGCAGTTCGTGCGGCGCCGGCTCGCGCGGCAGTGCCGCCGGCGCGGCGAGAGCGAGGCGACCGTCGAGGCCGCGCTGAAGGTGCTCGACCCGAACGTCCTCACGATCGGCTTCGCGCGGCGGTTCGCCACCTACAAGCGGGCCGATCTGGTCCTCGGCGAGCTCGACACGATGGCCCGGCTGGTGGGCGACCCCGACCGGCCGATCCAGCTGATCTTCGCCGGCAAGGCGCATCCGGCCGACGAGCCGGGCAAGGGGCTGATCCGCAAGATCGCCAACCTGCGCCACGACCCGCGCTTCGCGGGGCGGGTGGTGTTCGTCGAGGACTACGACATCAACGTCTGCCGCCACCTCATCCAGGGGGTGGACGTGTGGCTCAACAATCCGCGCCGCCCGCTCGAGGCCTCGGGCACCAGCGGCCAGAAGGTGGTGCTGAACGGCGGCCTCAACTGCTCGATCCTCGACGGCTGGTGGGCGGAGGCCTTCGACGGCCGCAACGGCTTCGCGATCGGCCGTGGCGAGACGCACGCCGATCCGGCTGTCACCGACGCCCGCGACGCCGCCGCGCTCTACGACGTGCTCGAGAAGGAGGTGATTCCCCTCTTCTACGAGCGCGACGCCGACGGCCTGCCGCGGACGTGGATCAAGATGATGAAGAAC
The DNA here is from genome assembly GCA_903885855.1 of uncultured Planctomycetaceae bacterium. Taxonomy (GTDB): domain Bacteria; phylum Planctomycetota; class Planctomycetia; order Pirellulales; family UBA1268; genus QWOP01. The sequence goes on along the minus strand of CAISKG010000229.1, from coordinate 3,807 downwards.
TCGATCAGCTCGCTGGCGTGGCGCTTCAGTTCGCACCGGATGGTGATGGACTACGCCCGCGCCTGCTACGTGCCCGCGGCGGGGGGCCTTTCCTGCGACATGCACGCCCGGTAGCCGCCGGCGCGGGCGGCGGCGGGGTCAGGGCGGCGGATGGAGGCGCTGGCGATTCGTCTCCTCGAGCGCGGCGAGGCGGGCGGCCGCCGCGGCCACGTCGCCCGCGGCGATCAGCCGCGCCACCCCGTCGAGCGCCTCGCCGTCGAGGGGTGCGCCCGCCGCACGGCGCAGCGCCAGGAGCCGCGCCGGGAGGCGCAGGTCGGCTGGCCGGAAGGGGAAGGCGGGATCGAGCGCCGTGCGGACGACCTCCTGCACCGTCTCGAGATCGCGGTAGCCGAACTCCTCGGTCGGCTCGATGCCCGTCCCCTCGCCCCAGTCGTTCCAGGTCGCGATCTGCACCAGTTCCGACCCGAGCGCGAGGGCCCGGCGCAGGGTGTCGGCCAGGGTCCGGCCGTCGCGGTCGTCGATCCGCCCGTGCGATGGCCCCACGCCGGCCTCCTCGTAGATGTCGTGGAAGCGCGGGAAGGCCACCGGGATCGCCAGACCTCCCGCGCCGTCGCCGCGCTCGAAGCGCTCGAGGAAAGCGGGATGGTCGCGCGGGATCGGCCAGTCGAAGGCGCCGTCGGCGACGGGGCGCCGGCGGTGCTCGCTGACGTACGCCGGCCCGGCCGGCCGGTCGCGGAGCACCGCCTCCCACTCCGCGTCGTCGAGGCCGGCGGCGCCGAAGGAGAGGAGCACGGGCCGGCCGTCGACGCGCAGATGATGCTCCGCGGCGAACCACTCCCGCTCCATCCAGTCGATCTCGCGCCGCGCGTGCGCCACGCGGTCGCCCGGCGCGATCCGCCCCGCCTCGACGAGCCTGGGGATCGTCTGGTCCTCGTAGCAGATCGCGAACGCGAGGCCGAGTTCGCCGGCCCGGGAGACGATCGCCCCGGTGTTGCGGTGGAGCACGGCATAGTCGAAATGGTCGGTGAGGCCGTACCAGTCGACGATCACGCCGTCGATGCCGGCGAGGCGCATGAGGAGGAGCTGGTATTCGATGATCGCCGGATCGCCCGAGTCGTAGGGGCCGACGAGCGGGCGGTAATGCGAGGCGATCGTCCGCTCCCCCGCGGGCCGCGGCCGGCCGTCGCCCGGATCGAAGCGGTTCATCGTCCAGTGCCAGCCCCAGGCCGGGGAGTGCGGCGGGGCCGAATACCAGGGCATGAGGTGGACAAGAAGCCGCGGCCGCTGCCGAGGCGGGCCGGCCCATGCCGCCAGCGGCAGCGACGCGAGGGCCCCGAGGACCGCGGGCGCCGGGGCGGACCTTCCCCCGGCGGCGGCGTCAGGGGCGCGCGGCGCGTCACGGGGGGCCGGCGGCGAGACGGCCGGCAGCGCCGGCCCGAGGAAACGCCACACCAGCCCCGCCATCCGCTCGTGGCCGGCCTGCGAGAGGTGGATCGAGTCGACCGTGGCGTCGGCCCCGCCGAGCACCGTGAGCAGCACCCGCTCCGGGATCAGGGCCACGCCCCGGCGCGCCGCCACGCGCCGCTGGATGCGGCCGTATCGCTCGTGGAAGGGGGGGAGGGGGAGCTCGAACATCGCCACCTGCCGCCCGGGGCGGTCGAGGGCGGCGAGCAGCGCGTCGAGCGCACGCTCGAAGTCCTCCGGCGGCGTGCCGCCCAAGAGGTCGTTGCCGCCGATCTCGACGAGCACCAGCGGCGCCTCCGGGGGCCGCTCCAGCACGTCCCGCGTGGCCGACGCCGCGGTCGCGCCGGCCCGCGCGAGATTCTCGACCGCGACCCCGTGGCGCGCCTCGAGGAGGGCGGGCCAGGGCGTGGCGCGGTCGTCGTCGCCGTGGCCCGCGGTGAGCGAGTCGCCGATGATCGCCACGTGCCGCTCGGGGGCGGGGCGGAGGACCGGCAGGAACTGCTCCCGCGCCTCGAGCGCACCGACGGCGAGGATCGCCGCGGCGCTCGTCGCGGCGACGGCGGCCCGGCCGCGCGGCGTGGGCGTCGCCAGGGGCATGAGGGCCAGGGGAAGGGCGAGCAGGGCGTAGGCCCACGGCGGCAGCGGCGTGGCGGAGGCCGCGAGGGCGAGGATCGCCAAGAGCGCGAGCCAGGCCGCCGCGCGATTCGCGCGCGGCGTGGAGTGCCGGCGCAGCAGCGCCGCGGCCAGCAGGAGGGCCAGGCCGGCGAAGAAGGCCGCGCCGCCGGCGAGCAGGAGGACGACGGGATGCATGGTCGATCGCGGCCCCGCCGGGGGCGGCCGCTCACTCCTCGAGCGTGCGGCGGCGGCGGAGGAAGTGGTGGTAGTGCTGGGCGAAGCGGTGGGCCTCGTCGCGGACGTACTCCAGGAGCCGCAGCGACCAGGCGTCGCGCGAGATCCGCAGCGGCTCGCTCCGCCCCGGGAGGAACACCTCCTCCTCGCGCTTCGCCAGCGAGATCACGCACGGCGCCTCGATGCCGAGCGAATCGAGCGCGTCCATCGCGGCCGACAACTGCCCCTTACCGCCGTCGACGAGGAACACGTCGGGCAGCCCCGCCCCCTCCCGCACCAGCCGGGCGAAGCGGCGCGACACCACCTCGTGGATGCTCTTGAAGTCGTCGATGCCGTCCACCCCCTTGATGCGGTAGCGCTTGTAGCCGGCCTTGAAGGGGAGGCCGTCGATGAACTGCACCAGGCTGGCCACCGTCTCGTCGCCGTGGAGATGGGCGATGTCGACCCCCTCGATGACGCGCGGCGGGGCGGGGAGGCCGAGCACCTTCTGCAGCCCCGCGAGCCCCTTCTTGGGATCGACGAGGAACACCTCCGGCTGGACGTGCTCCTCGAGGTCGCCGCGCTGGTCGAGCGTCTCGAGGAGGCGCACCTCGTCGCGCAGGCGTGCCGCCTTCTCGAACTCGAGCCTCCCCGAGGCGGCGAGCATCTCGGCGCGCATCTCCTCGAGGAGGCGCTTCTTGCCGCCGTCGAGAAAGGTGCGCAGGCGGTTGATGTCGGCCCGGTACTCCTCCTTCGAGATGCGCAGGTTGCAGGGGGCGGTGCACTGGCCGATCGAGGCCAGGAGGCAGGGGCGGAACCAGCGCCACTGCGGGTCGTCGGCGTCGATGTCGAGGGTGCAGGTGCGGAACTTGAAGATCCGCTGCAGGACGACGATCGCGCCGCGCAGGCTGCCGGCGCTGGTGAACGGCCCGTAGAGTTTCACCCCCTTCTGCCGCGGCGTGCGCGTGAACTCCACCCGCGGGTAGTCCTCGTGGGTGGTGATCTGGAGGTAGGGGAAGGTCTTGTCGTCCTTGAGGTCGGAGTTGAACTTCGGCTGCACGTCCTTGACGAGCCGGCTCTCGAGGAGGAGGGCGTCGACCTCGCTCTCCGCCTCGAGGTAGTCGATGTCGCGGATCTCGCGCACCAGCTCCGCCGTGCGCCGATCCTCGGCCGCGGCGCGGAGGAAGTAGCTGCCAGCGCGGGCGCGGAGGTTCTTCGCCTTGCCGACGTAGATCACGCGGCCGGCGCCGTCCTTCATCAGGTACACGCCGGGGGTCGTGGGGAAGGATCGCACCTTCGTCGCCGCGGCCAGCCGGCCCGGCTCGACCTCGAGGGCGTCGGTGTCGACCGGCGAGCCCTCGGTGACGGCCCGGCCGGCGCCCTCGGCGTCGGGATCGTCGTCGTCCTCGTCCACGTCGTCGCCGCTTCGCATGGAAGGTAGTCTAGCCCCCCTCCGACGACCGGCGTCGCCGGACGGATCTCCCGGGCCAGCGCTCCCGAGGTGCCTTTGATCCC
>CAISKG010000228.1 GCA_903885855.1 uncultured Planctomycetaceae bacterium | reverse complement strand
GGCCGCGGCGGCGCGCCCGGCAAGGCCCCCAAGGCGGCGGCCACCGCGCCGCAGGCGCCCGGGGCGGTGCAGCAGGCCTCGGCCCCGGTGTCGCGGCCGAGCCCGCCGCCGCTGGCGGTGGTCCCCCGCTTCGTGGACGTCGCCCGCGACGCCGGGATCGACTTCACCTACTACAACGACCAGCCCTCGGGTCATTGGCTGATCGCCGAGACGATGGGGGGCGGCGCGGCCTGGCTCGACTACGACCAGGACGGCCGGCTCGACCTCTACCTCACCGAGGGCTGCAGGCTCGCCGAGGGGGCGACGGGTGACGGCGAGCACCGCGACCGGCTCTACCGGGGTGGGCGCGGCGCCGGCTTCCGCGACGTTTCGTCGCCGGCCGGCGTCGCCGACGACCACTACGGCCAGGGGATCGCCGTCGGGGACTACGACGCCGACGGTTTCCCCGACATCTACCTGGCGAACTTCGGCCCCGCCGTCCTCCTCCGCAACAACGGCGACGGCACCTACAGCGACGTGAGCGCCTCCGCGGGGATCGATTTCCGCCGCTGGGGCACCAGCGCCGCCTTCGCCGACCTCGACCGCGACGGCAATCTCGACGTCTACGCCTGCACCTTCCTCGACAACAGCCTCGACAACAACAAGGCCTGCGACTTCTCCGGCGGCCGCGGCTACTGCGGGCCCGGTGAATACGCCGGCGAGCAGGATCAGGTGTGGATCTCGCGTGGCGACGGCACCTTCGCCGAGCGGTCGGAGGAGCTGGGCTTCGTGGAGCGTGACGGCCGGGGCAAGGGGCTGGCGCTGTCGATCGTCGACCTCGACGGCGACCTCGCCCCGGAGGTCTACGTGGCCAACGACATGTGCCCCAACTACCTGTGGGTCTCCCGGCCCACCGGCGGTTCCCCCGGCATCCGCTACGAGGACGTCGCCATCGCCTCGGGCTGCGCGGTCAGCGACGACGGCGAGAACGAGGCCTCGATGGGGGTCGTCGCCGAGGATCTCGACGGCGACGCCCGCACCGACCTCTTCCTGACGCACTTCTACCGGGCGAAGAACACGCTCTACCAGAACCTCGGGCAGCTGTCGTTCGTGGACGTGAGCCGGCGCACGCGCATCGCCGCCACCAGCCTCCACAACCTCGGCTTCGGCTGCGTCGGCCTCGATTGGGACCGCGACGGCCGCATGGATCTGTTCGTCGCCACCGGCCACGTCCTCGGCCCGAACGTCGATCCCTACCTGATGCAGCCGCAGCTGCTCCACCAGGAGCCCAACGGCACGTTCGCCGACGTCTCCGACGCCGTCGGCGGGGAGTATTTCTCGGGCCGGTGGCTCGGCCGGGCCGCGGCGGGGGCCGACTACGACGACGACGGCGATCTCGACATCGCGGTCAGCCACAACACGACCCCGGTGGCCCTCCTCCGCGACGACACCGCCCCTCCCGGCCGCTTCCTCGGCCTCGACCTGCGCACGCCGAACCGTGTCCCGCCGGTGGGCGGCCGGGTGGAGGTGCGCTGCGGCGGGCGGACCGTCGTGCGGCCGGTGTCCTCGGGGGGCAGCTACCTCTCGGTCCACGATCCCCGGCTGCTCTTCGCCCTCCCCGACGGCGACGACGACGCCGAGGTCACGATCCGCTGGCCCTCCGGCCGCGTCGACGAGCTCCGCCTCGGGCCCGGCGCCTACTGGCGGATCGAGGAGGGGGGGGAGCCGCGGAGGATGCCATGAGGCGCGCCGTCGCGCCGCCGACGGGACAATCCGCGTCGGTCATGCCATGATGGTGGATCTCCCCCCCTCCCCCGGCCGTGCCGCCATGCCACCGTCCCCGACCGCCGCCGCGAGGGCACCCCGAGGCCGCCGAGCGGGAGCGGGATCGGCGCTGGGGAGGATCGCGAGGCTGGGGGGCGTGATCGCCCTCGCCACGGGCCTCGGCCTCGGCGCCGCCTTCGGCTGGACGTGGTGGCAGGAGGGACCGCTGCGCGAGGCCGAGCGTGCCCTCGAGGCCGGCAACGCCGTGCGGGCCCTCGGCCAGGCCGACTACTACCTCGACGCCCACCCCGGCTCGGGCCGCGCCGAGGCCGTGCGGGCCCGCGCCCTCTCGGCGCTGGGCCGGGCCGACGAGGTGCTGCCGATCTACGAGCGCGTCGGTGCCGCCGGGGCCGACGACCTCGTGGCCTGGGCGCGGGCCCATCTGGCGCGCGGGGAGTGGTCGCGGGCTGCCTCGCTCCTCGGCCAGGCGACGAGGCTGCGCCCCGACGATCCCGACGCCCTCTACGAACTCGCCACGAGCCTGTCGCGCCTCGGCCGGCTCGCCGAGGCGACGGCCGCCGCCGAGCGCTTCGCGGCGCTGCCGGGCAGGCGTGCCGGCGGCGACGTGCTCCTGGGGGCGATCAAGGCCGATGCGGGCGACCCCGAGGCTGCCACCGAGGCCTTCGCCCGGACACTGGCCCTGGAGCCGGAGGGCGAGGGGCTGCCGGTGCCCCCCGCGGAGTTCTTCCAGCAGTACGCCACGGTGCTCGTCAATCTGGGCCGCTCCGCCGAGGCGATCCCGCTCCTCGAGAAGGCCCTCGCCGCCAGCCCCAGCGCCGAGGCGGAGCACCTCCTCGGCACGGCGCTCGCCCAGGGGGGCGACGAGGAGGGGGCGACACGGCACTGGAAGGCCTCCCTCGAGATCGAGCCGGCCGGCGTCACGCCCCGCGAGGATCTGGCCGCCGGAGCCATCGCCCGGGGCGACGCGGCGGCCGCGCGCGACTACCTCGGCCCCCTCCAGGCGCTCGCGCAGCGCCGCGTGCAGACGGCCTACCTCTTCCAGCGCCTCGCCGCGATCGAGCGCGACGAGCAGGCGTTCGCCCGCTGGAAGGCCACGGCCGACGGCCTGCGCGTCGAGGAGGACCGGGTGAAGCTCCTCGAACGGATGATGGCCGACGCCCCCACCGCCTACTGGTCGCTCGTGGTGCGGACGCACAAATTCGCCACGCTGGGCCGTTGGACGCAGGCGGCCGACCTGATCCGGGCGATCCCCGAGGCGAACGACGAACATCCCTTCGTCGCGGCCCTGCGCACGGCCGTGCGCACCGAGGGCACGCTGCCGCCGCTCTCCGAGGTGCCGATCACGGCCGGACCGGCGAATGCGGCCGGCGAGAAGAAGGATGCCGGTGGGCGCGGCGGCAGCGTCCCCGCGCCGGACGGGAAGCCCGTCGACGGCGCCACCTTCGAGCCCTGACGACGCCCGGCGGCCCCCCCGAGGGAAGCCGCCGGAGCGCCGAAGCCGGGCGTCGCGTGCCGCGGTCCGCGAAGGCCGCGGCGCGGCGGCTCACTTCTTCATCTTGTCCTGGTACTTCTTCCGCATCTCTTCGGGCATGCCGCCCATCGCCCGCTCCTTGGGATCGCCGATCGACTTCTCCTCGGTGCTCTTCACCGGCGCGATCTCCTTGGTGGCGCTGTTGCAGCCGGCCGCGCCCAGCGACACGACGACCATCCCGACGACTCCGATCCAGCGGATCATGGCGATCCCCCCTTTGCTCGTGGAAACTTCCCGGAAACCCTTCGAGGAACATCCTCTCGGTCGAGTGGCCGCAGTCACCGTCGCGGCCGGACGGCGCCGGCGGCGGTCGCATCGCCGGATGCGACAGGCTGCCGCTCCCCCAGCGACTCGATGAACCGATCCCACTCCGCCGCTTCGCGGGGCCGGCCGATCTTCCGGTAGAAGTCGGCGACCTCGCGAAGGGCCTCGGGATTATCGAGTTTCACGAGCGCCATCCGCAAGCGCGACTGGATCTTCTCGTCGAAGAGACGCTCGAGTTCCGCCCCCCGCGCCCGCAGTTCCCCCGCCCGCTCCGCGGCACCCGCCCGGGCGTGGCAGCTGGCGGCCCGGTTCATGGTGCGCCAGTCGATCTCGCCGGGCCATTCCCCCAGCGCCCGCTCGTACGACGTCGCGGCGGAAACGGGGTCGTTCCGCACCTCGTCCTCCACCCGGGCGCGGGCCAGCCAGTAGGCCCGCGGCGTCTCGGCCGGCTGCCAGGCGTCGAATTCGCTTCCGGCCCGCTCCATCTCGCCGAGGTCCACCAGGACGTCGACGAGCGTCTCCATGAAGAAGGGCTCGGCCCGTGCCTCGTCGGGCCGGGCGGCGAGCGCCCCGTCGAGGAGCTCGAGGGCGAAGGGGAGATCGGCTTCCTCCGCCTCGAACCAGCGTGCCATGGCGGCGTTGGCCAGGGGGCTCTGCGGATCGGCGCCGCGGAAGCCGAACAGCCGCCGCGACTCCACCTCCGTCGCCTTGTCGGCGGGCGTCGCCCGGAAGCCCATCAGGCCGTCGAGGTCGGTCGTCGAGGTGACGGGATAAAACTGGCTGAAGTACCAGTCGCGGAGCACGCCCGCCCGCTCCGCCGGCGGGGTGCCCTCGAGCACCGCCAGGAAATGCGGTTCGGCGTCTTCGTGGCGGCGGGTGAGGTTGAGCAGTTTCCAGGCGAGGAAGTGGGCCTCGACGTCGCCGGGATCGATGGCCAGCGCCCGCTTCACCGCACGCTCGGCGGAGAAGGCGTCGCGCCAGAGGAAGAGCAGCACGCGCGCCTCGGCCTTGCGTGCCTCCGCGGCCTCAGGGGCCGTGTCAGGGACGGCGCCGAGCCGCTTGAGCGCGTCGGGCACGCGCACCTCGATGGGAATCGCCTCGTCCTTGGAGAGAGCCTCGGCACAGAGCAGATTCGCCCCGGCGTCGCGCGGATGGAGGATCAGGTACCGGGCCGCGGCGGCATGCGCCTCAGGCCACAGGCCGTGCCGCGCGAGCCGCCTGCCCTCCGCGAGCCCCCCCTGGCACCACCAGGCCCACGCGCCCGCGGCCACCGCCAGGAGACAGCCTGCGAGCACCGCGCCGCGTCGCCAGGCGCGGCGGCCGAGCCACGTGCGTCCGCCAGGGGCGTCTCGGGTCTGGGCCGGATCGGCCGGGTGCGCCATGCCATCCCCTCCCGGAAACGATGCACGGGGGCGGCCCCCCGCCGTCGGGACGCCCGCCCGGGCATCGGGAAAACACCCGCGGCCGCTGGGTTGCCCCAGCGGCCGCGGTCAGATCAGGAAACGTGCTTGGCCGTCGCGTCAGTCGATCGAGGCCGAGCTCTCGCCACCCTTGCGGGTGCCGTAGGCCCACCACACGTCGTTCTGGATGGAATCGGTGACGAACTGCACCGAGCCGTCGACCATGGTCACCACCACGCCACCGGCGTGCTGGCTGTTGGCGGCGAGCAGGGTCTCGTTGACCCAGTCGTCACCGAAGGCATGGCAGCTCTTCTCGTTGGGCATCATGCAGTGCGAGTAATCCGAACCGCACATGAAGTTGTTCCACGACCAGCTCGAGCCACGCATCACGCGACCGCCGCCGGCATCGTTGAGGCCGGTCTGGTTGATGCACGCCTGGCGAGTGGCCGCGGTCCCGGCCGCGTCGGCCCACGAGAAGACCTGGCTCTTCCAGAGCTTCGGATCGTTGCCCACGTTGCCGTTCCACTGCTCGATGACGAACTCCGAGTAGAAGGCCGTCTTGGTGGTGCCGTCGGAGACGTCACCCATGCGGATCGACGGAGTGCCCCCCTGATCCCAGTCGAAGAGGCGCTTCGTGGCCGACATGCCGTTGTGGTTGCGCCACCCGGCCCGCGAACCGGCCCCGGTGTGGGGCGGGTTGTAGGGGGTGCCGGCGTTGCGGGCGTAGGTGTGGTTCGCCGTCCCGCCGTTGAGGGTGTTGTTGTTCGACGGGCAGTTGAAGACCGGCAGACGACCGCTCAGGCCGAGCGAGTTGCCACCGCTCCAACCGGGATGGTACGCACCGCCGTCCTTCGGATTGAGGTTCCGCGTGATGCCGCTCTGCTCCAGGAAGGGCAGCAGCAGCACCTTGTCGGAGAAGTAGTAGCAATCGTAGCCGCCGTCATTCCAACCGGGGCCCCACGTGACCGTCTGGGGGAACGACTGGTTGGCGTCGTGGTAGCCGTGATTGGCCAGCGAAATCTGCTTCAGGTTGTTGATGCACTGCGAACGACGACCGGCCTCACGAGCCGCCTGAACGGCGGGCAGGAGCAGGCCGACCAGCGTGCCGATGATCGCGATGACCACCAGCAATTCGACGAGCGTGAAACCCCGGGGGGTCACGCGGCGCGATGGACAGGACATGGATCACTCCTCGAATTGTCCCGATCGGACGAAAAAAGGATGGAAAGAATGGACGAACCGGGAAAACCCCTCCCAAACATCGGACAAATATAAGGTCGTCCTTCTGGCCTTTGCAAGATATCGGTGTGGTGCGGTTTGGGGAGGGCGCAGAAGGGGCGGCCCCGAGCAGCCCCCGGGATGCCCCCCCGGCCGACCATCCCGACGACGCAGACAGCGTTTTCCACGCCGTTTTTCCTGGCTGTCTTTCCGACCGTTGTCGCGACAGCCGACGCGGCGGACCCGCGGTGCCCGCCCTGCTCCCGTCCCGGCCGGCGGCGTGGGGCGCGGGCCCCGGCCGATGTCCCCAGCGGGGTCGCTACAGTAGGAGCGGCTCCGGCGGGCGAGGGACCCGGCCGCAGCCAGCGGTCGCGGGAGGCCCCACCATGCTCGATTTCCTCGCCCCAGGCCGGGCCGCGCTGTGCGGTGGAGCGTCGCGGCGCGAGTTTCTCCAGGTCGGGGCGCTCTCCGCGATCGGCCTCTCGCTGCCGCAGGCGGCGCGGGCCGCGGCGGAGGGGCGGCAGCGCCCGGGCCACGCGGAAATCGGTCAGGAGGGCCGCGGGCCGCACGCCGGTGGCGGTTCGCGGCGGGGCTGAAAAAACT
>CAISKG010000227.1 GCA_903885855.1 uncultured Planctomycetaceae bacterium | reverse complement strand
GTGCGCGGGCACCGGCCGCCGGAGCGTCGACCGCGGCCATGCGCACCGCGGCCTGGCCGCCGGCCGCCGTCGGCAGGCCGTGATGCGGATGCCCATGCTTCCCACCGGGGCCCCAGGCCGGTGGCGTGGCGGCGGTGAGGGCCACGGCGCCGTCGCCGGCGACGTTCGATGCGACAAGGCCGATCATCGGGATCCCCTCCGCCACGGTGGCGCCGGGCACGATGCCCACCACGACCGCGCCGTCCGCCGCGCCCTCGCCGACGAACCCGGGCACGAATCCCCCCGCGCCGTCCCAGGGGTGGTGGATCGCCAGCGGCGCGGAGCCTTCGACGGAGGCAGGCAGATCGATCGAGGGGAGGGGCATCGGCTTGACGTCGACGCCCGGATCGATCGCGCCCGGCGCGGGCGGAACGATGACGATCGCGGTCACCGGGGCGCCCGGCGACGACGCGCCGGCGGAGGCCACCGCCGGCATCGCGGTGGCTGGGATCGGCGCCGGCATCGCGCCGGAAGGGAGCGCCACCAGCGGCGCGGCGACGGCCGCTGGCTTGCGGAGGAGCCCCTGCTTGGCCGTCGCGGCCGGCGCGGCGGCGAGCACGAGCGTGACGGCCGCCACGAGAGCGATCGAGCGACGCATGGGAATCCTCCTCGGACCGTGGGGGGACATCGATCGAGTGCGGCGGCGAGGCCGGCCTGCCGCGGTCGGCCGCCGCCTGCTCGAAGGTGTATCGGCCGCAGCGGAGCGGATCGCCTCTGCCGGCCGCGGAATCAAGGTCAGCCGCCGCGCAGGCCCGGCCCCCACCTTGCCAGGCCGCTTGCCCGGAAGGCCCCGGCCGCCCTCCTTGCCGCGGCGCGCCGTTGCGGGGCGCGATGGCTGGGAACTACCGTCCCCGTCCCCCGGAGGATTCGCCCGCCATGCCGGCGCATCGACATGCCCGTGCCCCGCTGGAAGCCTGCGCGCCTGCGTGCGGCGCGGCGGCCGCGCCCGGCCCGGGCCACGCCCCTCGACTCCCGCGGGCACTCCCGGCATGGGGAGCGCATCTGGCGCCCGTGGCGCTCGTCCTCGTGGCCGTGGTCGCCGCGGCGGCCCGCAGCCGCGCGGATGACACCGAGCCCGTCGCGCCGGCGACGATCCTCGACGAGGCGGTGGTGCCGGCCGGGGCCGTGGTGCCGGCGACGCCGATCGCCCCCGGCCAGGGACCGTCGTTCGACGAGTTCGGCGCGCCGTGGGACGAGCAGCGGCCGGCCGGATCGCCCCCGTTCTGGTACGCGCGCGGCCTGGCGGCCACGTGGGTTTCCAAGAACGGCGCCGACGGCTTCGGCACCACCGACGTGCCCCTGTCGACGGCGCTGGCGCCGGTGTGGTTCGACGACCTCCCGGCCCTCCTCGTCACGCCCGGCTTCGGCTTCCACTTCTGGCAGGCGCCCGACGCCCTGGAGCTCCCCTCCACCGTCTTCGACGCCTACGTCGACGTCGTCTGGCGCACGCCGCTGACCGACACCCTCGGCTTCGGCTTCGGGATCACCCCCGGCGTGTACGGCGACTACCGGCGTTCGAGCCCCAAGGCCTTCCAGCTCACCGGCTGGGGCCTCGTCGACTGGCGCATCACTCCCGCGCTGTCGCTCGTCGCCGGCGCCGCGGTCGTGCGGCAGCTCGACATGCACGTCCTCCCGGTGGGGGGCCTGATCTGGACCCCCGACGAGGCGCACCGCCTCGAGCTCCTGGTGCCGCGGTCGCGCGTGGCGCGGAGGATGTGGTCGGCGCCGGGCGGCGGCGGGCTGTGGGCCTACGGCGCGGTCCAGTTCGGGGGCGGATCGTGGGCCGTCACGCTTCCCGACGACTCGACGGCGCTGGTCACCGTGAGCGACCTGCGGGCGCTGGTGGGGCTCGAGTGGTTCCTCACGCGGCGCGTCGCCGGCGTCGCCGAGGCGGGGTGGGTCTTCGCACGCACGATCTCCGCCGACGGCGTCCCCGAGTTCAACCCCACCGACGGCCTCATGCTCTCCGCCGGCGCGACCTTCTGACGATCCGCCGCGGGGCTGGTATCGTGGGACGATTCCCCCGGGGACGCCGCCATGACCGCCACGCCCTCCTCCTCCTGCCACGCGCGCGTGGCGCCCCCGCCGGTCGGCCTCGGCTTGTGGAAGATCGAGCGGGCCCGGACCGCGGGCCTCGTCGAGGAGGCGATCCGCACCGGCTACCGTCATCTCGACGCCGCCGCCGACTACGGCAACGAGGCCGAGGCGGGGGCCGGGATCCGGGCCGCGCTCGGAGCGGGCGTCTGCCGGCGCGACGAGCTGTGGGTGACCTCCAAACTCTGGAACACCTACCACCACCCCCATCACGTGCGGCCGGCCGCGGAACGGTCGCTGCGCGATCTGGGGGTCGAGCGGCTCGACCTCTACCTCGTCCATTTCCCGATCGCGCTGCGGTACGTCCCCTTCGAGGAGCGCTACCCGGCCGGGTGGATCCACGATCCGCACGCCGCCGCCCCGCGGATGGAGATGGTGCGCGTCCCCCTGGCGGAGACGTGGGGGGCGATGGAGGAGCTCGTCTCGGCGGGGCTCGTGCGCCACATCGGCGTGTGCAACTACGGCACGGCGCTGCTGCGCGACCTGCTCGCGCAGGCGCGGATCCCGCCGGCGGTGCTCCAGGTGGAGCTCCACCCCCTGCTGGCCCAGGAGCCGCTGCTGCGCTTCTGCCGCGAGCAGGGGATCGCGGTCACCGCCTTCTCCCCGTTGGGCGCCCCCTCCTACCTGCCGCTGGGGATGGCGCGCGCCGAGGAATCGCTCCTCGAGCACCCGGTGGTGGTCGAGGCGGCCAGGGGCGTGGGGCGCACGCCGGCGCAGGTGCTGCTGCGCTGGGGCGTGCAGCGCGGCACGGGGGTGATCCCCAAGACCTCCCGGCGCGAGCGGCTCGCCGAGAACCTCGCCCTCTTCGACTTCACCCTCCCGGCGGAGTCGATGGCGGCGATCTCCGCGCTCGATCGGCAGCGGCGTTTCAACGACCCGGGCGTGTTCTGCGAGGCGGCCTTCGGGACGTTCTGCCCGATCTACGACTAGCCGGCTTTCGACCCGGTGATCCACCGCCGGAGGCGGCGGCAGGCACCCCTGAACAACCGCGGCTTTTAGGGTGCCCGCACGTGGACCGCCACGCCGGCCGGCGCGCGGCCGGTGGGGCCATGGATGGCGTTTCCCAGGAGCAGCGAGCCCGAGGAATCCGGGGCTTTCGACCCGGCGGGACGACCCCCGAAGGGGCATCCGGCCCACGGTCGTGCCAACAACTTTCCTCCCGGCGCCCTGCCCGGCGGTGCCGCTCGGGCGCCGCTTCCGCCCCGCCCGCGCCGGCCCCCCGCCGGGCCGGCGACGGCCTCCCCGGGGGTGGACTTCTTCCTTGCGGCGCCGCGGCGCGATCTTTATGCTTGAACCGTTGGGGGCAGACAATCGTATCGACACACGGAGGGTCCGTCCGCGCGCACGGCGCGGCCGTTCCGTGGGAATCCCGGTCCGACTGCGTCTCTTCTCATCCATTCCTTCATCGGTTCTTCATGCCCCACGGGGCCCCGAGGAGCACATCATGCACGCGTCCCATCGCTACTTGAGGAGCAAAGCCGGCTTCACGCTGGTCGAGCTCCTCGTGGTCATCGCCATCATCGGCACGCTCGTCGGCCTGCTGTTGCCGGCCGTCCAGGCGGCCCGTGAGGCGGCCCGGCGGAGTTCCTGCGCCAACAACATGAAGCAGATCGGCCTCGCGGCCGCCAACCACGAGTCGGCGAAGAAGAACGTCCCGGCCTGGTGCTACGAGTTCTCGGCCGCCGAAGGGGCGGCGATGAGCCCGGCCAGCCCCTACTTCAACGCCACGGTCGACGCCCGGCGCAGCTTCGCCCCGCTCGGCCACCTGATGCCCTTCATGGAGGGTGGCACGGTCTTCAACAAGTTCAACCTCAAGCGGCCGCTGCTCGACCCGATCAACCTGCCGCCGCCCTGGCCGGGTGGCCAGCAGGACCCCAACACGATGGCGACGGTGCCGACCTTCATCTGCCCGTCGACGCCCAACGTGCCCAGCGACTACCAGCCCTACTTCGCCCCGCTCGGGGTGTCGGCGCCGTTCCTCCTGCCCCGGACCGACTACGTCGCCATCCGCGGGATCCACAGTTCGCTCGCCACGTGCGTCGGCCT
>CAISKG010000226.1 GCA_903885855.1 uncultured Planctomycetaceae bacterium | reverse complement strand
TCGGCGGTGACCCCGATGCTCGCCAGGAGGTCGGGCCGGCCGACGTCGCCGATGAAGAGCGTGTCGCCGGTGAGGACGGCCTTCGGAGTCGTCGGGCTCTCGGCGAGGTCGTAGACGAGGATCGAGATCCCTTCGGGCGTGTGGCCGGGGGTCTCGAGGACCTCGAGCCTCACGTCGCCGAACTCGATCGCATCGCCATCCCCCATCGGGACGCAGGCGAACTCCGCCTCCGCCCGCTTCCCCAGGTGGATCGTGGCCCCCACCGCGTCGCGCAGTTCGATGTGACCGGCGACGAAGTCGGCGTGGAAATGGGTGAGGAAGACGTGCTCGATCGTGTAGCCGCCCGCCTTCGCGTCGGCGAGATACTGCGCGATGTCGCGCTGCGGATCGACGACCGCCGCCTTCTTCGTCTTCTCGTCGGTGATCATGTACGACGCGTGCGACAGGCAGGCGAGGTAGTACTGCTGGATCTTCATGAGAGTGGTTTCCGGGTGGGGTGGACGGGAGGGTGGCCGGGGGCGGTGGTGCTCACCGGCCCTTGGCGGTTGGGAAGCCGGCCTTCTCGAGCTGCGGGTAGCCCGGCTTGAGGGGCCGGACGTCGTAGCCCAGCGGGGCGAGGATCGCGGCCGCGTCAAGGCAGCGGCCGCCGGCGAGGCAGTGGCAGTAGAGAATCGTGTCCTTGGGGAGGACGCGGGCGAGTTCTTGGGCGTTGACGCCCTTCTCGAGCGCCGAGAGCGGCACGAGCTTCGCACCGACGACGTGCCCCTGCTCCCACTCCTCCGGCTCGCGGACGTCGACGAGGATCGCCTTCTTTTCCGCCACCGCCCGCTTCACGGTGTCGAGCGAATCCCTCGTGTGCTCGGCCAGCGCCGTGCCGGCCATCGCCGCGAGGATCAGAAGTGCCGTCGCGGCGGTGTGGGAGCAGCTCTTCCCCGAGGTGCAGGCGCGGTTCCAGGGCATCCGCGCGATCAGCATCCCCATCGCGCAGCTGTCGGTGATCCCGGCGAAGACCAGCCCGCAGCCGACGAACGCCGCCAGGCCGGCACCGATCTTCTGCCAGGTGGGATCAGGCGCCAGTCCGGCGAAGGCGGCGCCGGTGGCTGCGAGGAGCCCCGCGGCGATCCGCACCTGCCGCTCGAGCGACATCACTTTCCTCCCGCGGACGACCGGCAGGCCGGCCTCGACGCAGGCAGTGGTCCCTCCTTCCACGCTGACGATCCGCTCGAGCCCGGCGGCGACGAGCTTCTCGCAGGCTTTCTGGCTACGGTTCCCCGACTTGCAGATCACGTACACGGGCCCCGCGGAGGCGATCGCCCCCACTTCCCTGGAGTCGAGGCGGTCGAGGGGGATGTTGCGGGCGAAGTCGACGTGCACCTCGCCGAACTCAGCCGGCGTGCGGACGTCGATGAGCGTCATCTTTTCGCCGCGGCGGCGGAGATCGGCGAGCATCGAGGGGGAGATCGTGGCAATCATGAAAACATCCTCCGTGCGTTCAGGGGCGGAACATTAGGCGTAAGTGTCTCGATCTGTCGATATGTGGTCGACAACGGTGCGCGAGGCCGGTGGCAGGTCTTTCCCTAGGCCGAAACGCCTGTTCGCGGCGACTTCGAGCCGCCGAAGCGGTCCTCGATGCAGGCCATGATGTTGGCGAGGTGGGGCTCGGCGATCGTGTAGTAGACACACCGCCCCTCCTTCTCGACCCCGAACAGCCCGCACCGCTGCATGAGCCGCAGGTGCTCCGAGGCCATGTGGCTCGGGATCTCACAGGCCTCCGCCAATTCGCCCACCGTGTAGCGCCCGCCGAGCAGCATCTGCACGATGCGGAGGC
>CAISKG010000225.1 GCA_903885855.1 uncultured Planctomycetaceae bacterium | reverse complement strand
GATCTGCTCGCTGCGCGGCAGGATCGTCTCGGTGCTGCCCACGGTGACCGTGGCCGTCGCCCCCTCGAAGCGGGTGACGACGCCCGACACCATCTGGCCGAGCTGCTCCTCGAACTCGTCGTGGATCGCGTCGCGCTCCGCCTCGCGGATCTTCTGGATGATCACCTGCTTGGCGGTCTGGGCGCCGATCCGGCCGGAGAGCTCGGTGGTGTCGATGGCCGCGCCGTCGCGCGACCCCTGGACGCGGCCGTTGGCGCGGTCGATCTCGATGCGGATGTCGGCGGTTTCGCCGTATTGCTTCGTGAGCGCGGTGACGAGGGCCGCCTCGATCGCCTGGAAGACGATCTCCTTGTCGATCCCCTTGTCGCGATGGATCGCGTCGACGATGCGGAGGATTTCTTCAGGCTTCATGGGAGTCCCGGAGGACGCTCTCGGCGATCAGGCGTGGCGGGTCGTTGCGGACCGTCACCCGTGGGGGGGTGCTGCGGCCACGACCTTGCGAATGTCGGCCCTGCCCGCGGCACCGTGCCCGCGGAGCATCTCTGCCCGCGAGGCACCCGCCGACCGGCCGACGCCACACACGAACTGGTCACCCACCGCCCCCGGGCCCGCCGGGACACATCTCCCAGCGGCGCACGGCGACGGCAGCGTCCGGACTCCAGCAGCCACCTCCACGAGTCACAACCCGCAAAGGTAGGGGCGGGCGGAGGGACTGTCAAGCAGCGCCGGCCTCCGCGCGGGGGCGAGGCCCCGGCCGCCACCCGCGGCGATCCGGCGGCGAACCCGCTCCGCGGGGCCTCACTCCGCGGTGCCGATCACCACCGCGCCGGCCTGCCCCTGGGGGGTCACCGACAGCGACACGAACGATCCGCCCGCCTCGTCCCCCGCCGTGGCGGGCCGGATCGGGCACTCCGGATCGGGTTCGTGGTGGTTGAGCAGCGGGAAGAGGGTGCCGTGCCGCAGGGCACGCAGGCTCGCCACGCACTCGGACAGGCCCGCGGCGGCACCGAGGTTGCCGACGTTCGCCTTGGCCGCCACGACGGGTACCCCGCTGCCGGCGCCGAGCGTCTCCTCGAACGCCGCCGCCTCGTCGCGGTCGCTGCCCACGGTGCCCAGGCCGAAGGCGTGCACGTGCCCCGGGCGCCCCGCCGGGAGGGCCGCCATCTCGAGCGCCCGGCGCAGGGCACTGGCCAGCGCCTCGCGCCGCCGGCCGATGTTGAGCCGATCGGCGACATGGCGCGACGCGTACCCCAGCACCTCGCCGTGGATCGTGGCCCCGCGCTTCCGGGCGTGCGCGAGCTCCTCGAGCACCAGCACCGCCGCCCCCTCGCCGAGGACCATGCCCTGCCGCAGGCGGTCGAAGGGCCGGCTCCAGGTGGTCGGCTCGCCGGGCCCCAGCGCCACCTGCTCGCTCTGCAGGGCGTGGACCGTCTTCATCGGATGGACGCGCGTCCCGGTGGCGCCGGCGAGCATGACGTCGGCCGCGCCGCGCTGGATCGTCATCGTCGCCTCGGCCACGGCGGCGTGGCCGCTGGCCTCACGGACCGTGAGCGAGTTGCTCGGTCCGCGGAGGTCGTTGTAGATGGCGATGTGGCTGGCGGGCATGTTCGGGAGGTACTTGAGCAGCCAGAGCGGATTGAGCAGCGGCATGCCGTCGGCGGCCCAGCGATCGAATTCGAAGTCCGACGTCTCGGAGCGGCAGGCGGCCACGCCGGCGGTGAAATCCTCCGGGAGCGTGAGCATGTAATCGGAGCCGAACACGCATCCGAATCGCTCGGGCACGCGTGCGGCAGGGGGCAGCCCGCAGTCGTGGAGGGCGCGCTGCGCCGCGGCCACCGCCATCTGGCTCTCGCGGCACATCACCTTGAGGCCCTTGCGGATCGCCTTCTTCGTCTCCGACTCCAGGGCCCCGAAATTGTCGATCTCGCCGGTGAAGGCCCGCGCCTCGGCGCCGTGGTGGAGGGGCAGGCCGTCGGTGCAGAACAGTCCGATCGGTCCGACGGCGCTCCTGGCCGCCACGAGCCCGCTCCACAGCTCGTCGGGGGAGAGCCCGAACGGCGACACCACCCCCATCCCGGTGATCACGACGCGGCGGCGGTCGGCGGACGTCATCGCGGTCTTCCTGGAGGCGGTCCCGTCCTCCCGCGGGCGACGGGACGCGGGCTCAGCGGCGCACGAGCACCAGCGAGGCGTTGTGGCCGCCGAAGCCGAAACTGTTGCTCATCGCCACGCGGACCCGCACGTCGCGCGGCGTGCCGGGCACGTAGTCGAGATCGCACTCGGGGTCCGGGTTCTCGAGGTTGATCGTGGGATGGATCACACCGCGGTCGATCGTCAGCGCGCAGACGACCAGTTCGATCCCGCCGCTGGCGCCGAGGGTGTGGCCGAGATGGCTCTTCGTGCTCGAGATCGGCACGTGCCGGGCGTGGGATCCGAAGACACGCTTCACGGCGCGGGTCTCGGCCTGGTCGCCCAGCGGGGTGCTCGTGCCGTGGGCGTTGATGTACCCGACGTCCGAGGGGGACAGCCCGGCGTCCGCGAGGGCCATCGCCATGGCCTGCGCGGCCCCGCGCCCCTCCTCGTCGGGCTGCGTGATGTGGCCGGCGTCGCCGCTGGCGCCGTAGCCGCACAATTCGGCGTAGATCCTGGCCCCGCGCTTCCGGGCGTGCTCCTCCTCCTCGATCACCACCACGCCGGCCCCCTCGGCCAGGACGAAGCCGTCGCGATCGGCGTCGAACGGCCGGCTCGCCCGCCGCGGGTCGTCGGCGCGGAAGGACAGGGCGCGCATGTTCTGGAAGCCAGCCAGACCGATCGGCGTCAGCGCCGCTTCGCTCGCCCCGGTGATCATCACGTCGGCATCGCCGTGCTGGATGGCCCGCAGGGCGCTGCCGATGGAGTTGGCCGCACTGGCGCACGCGGTGGCCACGGCGAAGTTCGGCCCCTTGACGCCATACAGGCTCGAGACGTGGCCGCTGGCCGAATTGACCATCAGCTTGGGGATCGTGAACGGGGAGACCTTGTCGATGCCCTTGTGGAGGAGACGCTCCTCCTGGACCTCGAACTCCCACAATCCGCCGATGCCCGATCCGATCACCACGCCGCAGCGGAACGGATCCTCCGCCGCGAAGTCGATGCCCGAATCGGCGACCGCGTCCTTCGCGGCGGCGATCGCGAACTGCGTGAACCGATCGAGCCGCTTGAGCTCCTTCGGCCCCGCGATCCCCTCGTTCTCCGGCTCCCAGGGAACCTGGCCGCCGAATTGCACGCGGTAGCCGGCCACGTCGAAAAGAGTGATCGGACCGACACCGCTCTCCCCGGCCAGGAGGCGCTCCCACACAAGGTCGATCCGCCGCCCCAAGGGCGTGACCGCCCCCAGGCCGGTGACCACCGCACGCCGCTTCATGGACCGCCCCGTCAGGACTGGTGCTTCTCGATGAACTCGACGGCCTGACCGACCGTCTGGATCTTCTCCGCAGCGTCATCAGGGATGTTGATCTCGAACTCTTCCTCGAGTTCCATGACCAACTCCACGGTGTCGAGCGAGTCGGCACCGAGATCGTTGATGAACGACGTTTCCGGCGTGATCTGCTCCCGGCTCACGCCGAGCTGCGACGAGACGATGTCTTTCACGCGTTCTAGAACGGAAGCCACCTTATGAATCCTCCTGACGTGCCGACCACCGGGCGGGGCTCGACGGCACGGGTCGAAACGGACGAATTAGCGCCGGGGGTCGAATGGGGAATCGGTTGCGTTCCGCGGCCGATGGCCCACCGACAGAGATTCGGGCGGAACCCCGCCGGGTCTGGAATTGTGTCGCTCCACCCCGACTTCCTCAACCGATTCCGCGTTCCCGGTCCCCTCGGTCCGCGGGGGACGACGGAGGGAGGCGCTCAGGAGCCCGTCGGGGGGGCCCCGGAACCCGGGCCGACACGATATACCCGCGCGATCCCCAGACTGTCCAGACCGAACAACCGACGGATTCTGCCCAATCCCCCGAAACCCGGCCGGGCGACTCCCGGCCCCGGCCGTCACCGGGCCCTCAGCCGATCAACCCGCCGTCGACGGTCACCACCTGGGCCGTCAGGTAGCCCGACGACGGGGCCACGAGGAACAGCACCGCCTCGGCGATCTCCCACGCCTCGCCGAGGCGCTTCGCCGGCACCCGTTTCTTGACCTCGTCGAGCAGCACCGGCCCGAGCGCCGCGGTCATCTCGCTGGCGATGAACCCCGGGGCGACGGCGTTGACGGTGATCTTCCGGCCCGCGAGTTCCTTGGCGACGGTGCGTGTGAGGCCGACGAGTCCCGCCTTGGAAGCGGAGTAGTTGGCCTGCCCGGGGTTGCCGATCAGCCCCGAGACGCTGGCCACGTTCACGATGCGCCCGTAGCGCTGCTGCATCATCGGGCGGCTCACGGCCCGCATGAAGAGGAACGGGCCGCGGAGATTCGTCGACAGCACCTCGTCCCACTCCTCGTCGCTCATCCGCGGCAGGAGGGTGTCGCGCGTCACGCCGGCGTTGTTGACGAGGATGTCGATCCGCCCCAGCCGGGCCACCACGCCCTCGACGACCGCCGTCACCGCCTCCCCCTTCGACACGTCGCAGGGAAACTCCTCCGCCCGCCCGCCGGCCGCCCGGATCGCCGCGGCCACCTCCGCGAGTTTCGCCGCGCTGCGGGCCACGAGCGCCACCACGGCGCCGTTGGCGGCGAGCGTCTCGGCGATCGCGCGGCCGATCCCCTGGGAGGCACCGGTGACGACCGCCACCTGTCCGGCGAGATCGACGCGCAGTCGGGCCGGTGCGGAGTCGGGTTCCTTGGCCATCGGTGTCTCCTCGGGAACGGGACGATCGGGGAAAGGGGTCGGAACGGAAGGACGCCGGCAGGGGGGACCCGACGGTCAGTCGATGACGCCGGCACAGGGAATCTTGCGGTCGATGCGCTTGAGCAGGCCGCGGAGGACGCGGCCGGGCCCCACCTCCCACAGCCGCACCACGCCCTGGCCGCCCGCGGCACGGGGGGCGAGGAGGTGCTCCATCGAGGCCTGCCACTCGACCACCCCCACCAGCTGGCAGGCGAGGAGGCGACGCAGCTCGTCGGGATCGGTGTGCGGCCGGGCGTCGACGTTGCTCACGACGGGGATCCGCGGGACCACCAGCGGCGTCCGCGCCAGCGCCTCGGTGAGCTCCGCCATGGCGCCGCGCATCAGCGCCGTGTGGAAAGCCCCCGCCACCCCCAGAGGAACGCACTTCATCGCCCCGGCCGCCGCGGCCGCGTCGCGCAGCCTCGCGCAGGCCGCCGCGGCCCCCGACACCACGATGTTGCCGGGGCAGAGGACGTTGGCCACCACGAGCACCTCGCGTGCGCGTTGGGCGTCGCACAGCGCCGCCACCGCGTCGCGCTCGAGCCCCAGGACGGCGACCATCGCGCCCGGGGCGGCGTCGGCGCAGGCCTGCATCGCCCGTCCGCGAACATCCACCAGGCGCAGCGCGTCCTCGAAGCCCAGGGCCCCGGCGAAGACCAGCGCCGAATACTCGCCCAGCGACAGCCCGGCGGTGACCGTCGCGGCGTCGACGTCGGCCCCCTCGGGCCGGGCGCGGAGCACCTCGAGCATCGCCAGGCTGGTCACCAGGATCGCCGGCTGGCTCACCGCCGTGGCGTCGAGGCGCTCGGCGGGACCGCCACGGCACACCGCGGCCAGATCGTAGCCCAGGATCTCGGCGGCGCGGTCGAACAGCGCCTGGGCCGCCGGGTGGCCGTCGATCCAATCGGCCAGCATGCCGACCGACTGCGCGCCCTGCCCGGGAAAAAGCACCGCCGCAGGTGGGGCATCAGGCATTGCCGGCTGGGCATCGGACGGCGCCGGCTGGGCATCGGATGGAGGACGCATCACCGGGCCTCCCTGCCCGCCACGCACGACGTCGGGACTCCGACGGTCATTCCACGACGTTGACGACCGGCCGACCCTGGTAGTGCCCGCAGGTCGCGCAGATGCGGTGCGTGGGCACGGCCTTGCCGCAGGTCGGGCAGTACGTCAGCTGGCGCGGCGTGAGGAAATCGTGGGCGCGGCGGGAGCGGGTTTTTTGGTTCGACTGGCGTCGCTTGGGAACGGCCATGGATCACCTCGGGAGCCGGGACGGGGAAGGAAAGACTGTAGCCCGCCGCGGGCCGCCGGGTCAATCGAGCGGCCGCAAAACCGCCCGGCGGGGGGCGGCGGGCCCCGGCGGTCAGAACAGACGCCCCTGGGGCCCCCCTCCCGGGAGGCTGCCGAGATGCTCCTCCCCCCGGGTGGTGAGCCGCCGGCCCCGGGGCGTGCGGATCACGAGCTCGCAGCGGAGGAGGTAGGGCTCCACGTCGTCCTCGAGGGTGTCGGGGGCGGTGCTCATGGTGTGGGCGATGGCGTCGATGCCGACCGGCCCCCCCCCGAAGACACGCCGGATCGTCTCCAGGTAGCGGCGGTCGAAGCCGTCGAGGCCGATCTCGTCGATCCCCTGCATCTCCAGCGCCGTGCGCGCGATCGCCGGATCGACGCGCCCCGACTCGCGGCTGGTGGAGTAGTCGCGGATCCAGCGCAGCCGATTGTTGGCCAGCCGCGGCGTGCCCCGGCTGCGCCGCGCGATCTCCCCGGCGGTGTCGTCGTCCATCGGCATCGAGAGCTTCGCCGCGGAGCGGCGCACGATCTCGGCGAGGTCCTCGACGGGGTAGTAGTCGAGATGCTCGCGCATCGGGAAACGGTCGCGCATCGGCTTGGAGATCAACCCCGGCCGCGTCGTCGCCCCGATCAGGGTGAAGGGGCGCAGCGGCATGTTGATCGTCCGCGCCGCCACCCCCTCGCCGAGGGTGATGTCGACGCGGAAGTCCTCCATCGCCGGATAGTGAAACTCCTCCACGGCGATCGGAAGCCGGTGGATCTCGTCGATGAACAGCACCGACCCCGCGGCCGCGTTGGAGAGGTAGGGGAGCAGATCCTTCGGCGCCGCCAGCGCCGCCCCGCTGGCGATCTGGAGGGTGGTGCCGAGCTCGCGGGGGATGCAGGTGGCGAAGGTCGTCTTGCCGAGCCCCGGGGGGCCGTCGAGGAGGATGTGGCCGAGGACGTCGCCGCGTTTCCGGGCCGCATCGACGGCGATCATCAGGCGCTCGTAGACGGCCCGTTGCCCCACCATCTCGGCCAGACGCTGCGGGCGCAGGGCGCGGTCCTCGCCGCCGCCCGGCTCCTCCTCGCCACGGATGGTGGGCTCACGATGACTGCTCATGCGTCCAGTTCCGACTCGGGGCCGACAGCCTACCACGTCCGTGCCGCACGCGCGCCGGCGTCATCCCGCTCCGCCCGCGGCCACCGCACCGGCTCGCGGGCTGTGGAGACCGTGCCCCGCCGCTGGATGCGGCGGCGAACACCCTGAAAAACCTCGGCTTTTTCCGGGGTGTCCTGCGTGGAAAAAGGTCATGGATGACTTTTGCCACGGGGCGGCTAGCGCGGCTTGTGCATGGTCCGGTAGATCGCCTCGAGGGCCTCCTGCACGTCGCGCGGCTTCTTCTTCTCCGCCCGCAGCCCGTCGCACAGCCGGCGGGCGTCGGCGTCGGAGTGGCCGAGCGAGCGGAGCACGTCGAACGTCTCGGCGACGACGTCGGCCGGCCCCGCGTCTCCGGGCGCTTCGCGGGCCACCAGCAGGGCGAACTTCGGCATCCGCCGGCGCAGTTTGGCGATCATCCGTTCGGCGGTGGCGGCACCGATCCCCGGCAGCGTGGCCAGCGCCGCGGCGTCCTGCTCCTCGATGGCGCGGGCGATCTCGCCCACCGGGCGCACCATCGCGCGCAGGGCCTTGCGGACGCCCACGCCGTCGACCTCGCAGAAGAGATCGAAGAACTCGCGCTCCACCTCCGAGAGGAATCCCACCAGACGCGGCACGAGATTGCCGCGGCCGGGGGTTCCCTCCAGGAATTCGAGGGTGTGCAGCGTCACCGACTGCCCCCCCCGTGCCTGCAGGTCGCGCCGCACCAGTTCCGGCACCAGCACCTCGTGCACGACCGGCCCCACGGCGATCTCGATCGAACCGAACTCCACCCGGCCGAGCGTGCCCGCGATCCGTTTGATCATGGCTTCTTCCCTGGATGCGTGGAGGGGGCGGCCGGCCGCTCAGGTGCCCGGCCGCGGGACCACCGCCGCGCCGAGGCGGCCGCGGAGGTGCCAGTCGGCCAGGGCCACCGCCAGCGCGTCGGCCGCGTCGGCCGGCTCGGGGCGGGCCGCCAGCCCGAACTCCCGCTGGATCGCCGCCTGCATCTGCTCCTTCGTCGCCTGGCCGGAGCCCGTCAGCATCCGCTTCACGCGGGCCGGCGGGTAGTCGTGGACGGAGAGCCCGGCCTGGGCGGCCGCCAGGCAGATCACCCCGCGGGCATGCCCCATGAGGATGGCCGTGCGCGGAAACCGGGCGTGCGAGAACACCTGCTCGATCGCCATCGCCGTCGGCCGCAGCACCTCGAGCACCTCGGCCACGCCGCGGTGGATCGACGCCAGGCGGGCCTCGAGCGACGCGCCCCGCGAGCGGACGGCGCCGGCCTCGACGAGCCGCACCAATGGCCCGCGGCACTCGATCACCCCGTAGCCGGTGGTCTCGAGGCCGGGATCGAATCCCGCCACCCGCAGCCACGCGTCCGCGAGGGCCGGGGCCGCGGCGCCGCGGACGGGCAGGGGATCGGCAGGGGCGGGGACGCGCGGCATGCCGGCAGCGTACCCCCCGCCAACCAGCCGGCCCAAGGTCAGTTGACCGGGCCGGCGACTACACCCCGCAGGGCTCGAACCTGCAACCTTCGGTTCCGTAGACCGATGCTCTATCCAATTGAGCTAGGGGTGCTCGACCTCGAGAAGAATACCGTACGCCCGCCCATCAACCAAGGTTCTCCGCGCCGCCGCGGTCGCTTTCCCCCTCCGCGCGGTCCGCCGCCCCGCCCGGCAGGCGGCGACGGGCGCGGGCGCCGGCCGCCGGCGGCATGGCCGGTCCTCCGGCGTCCAGCGGGACGAGGAATCCCTCCTCGTCCACGCCGAGCGATGCCTCGAGCGGACACCATCCCGGATCGCCCAGCGCAGCCCGCGCCGCCATCGCTCTCGGCAGGGCGGCCGAGATCACCAGCGGTCGCCCCGCGGCGGCGGCATCCTCGACGGCCGTCGCCCGGGCGTCGCGGGGCAGGGGGGGACGGTCGAGCGCGTCGCGCAGCCGCGCCTCGGGCCAGACCGCCGTGCCGTTCACGACGCGCCCCAGGGTGCCGGCGCGGCAGGTCACCTCGTGCGCCGCCGCGGCCCGGGCCGGGGGCGTGTTCATGGCGACGAGCCCTCCGGCGGCCGGGGGCGCGAAGGCCACCACCGGCTCGACCCCCCACGCCGCCAGCAGCGCGGCGGCCGCAGCCTCGGCGCCGGGAAGTTCCGCCGCGGACGCGATCGGCATCACCACCGCGGCAGGCACGACCGCCGGCGCCGGCCGACGGGCCGCCTCCGCCACCTGCCCCGGTCGCGCGAGCCACAGCGTGGCCCCCGCCCCCTCCAGCGCCGCGACGATCGCCTCCGCCCCCCGGTCGGCCTCGATCGCCGTGGCGGCGATCCCCACCAGGGGGCCGCCGAGGAGCCCGAGCGCCACATACAGCGGATCGCCGGGAGCCAGCGACGAGACCAGCCGGTCGTCACGTCGCACCAGGCAACAGCCGTCGAACGCCTCGGCCGTGGCCGCCAGCGCCGCCCAGTCGAACCCCCGCCCATCGCCGTCGACGACGATCGCCCCCTCGCCCCCACGCGGACCCGCCGGCCGCCCCTTTTCGTCGAGGGCCCCGCCCCCGAGCAGGTGGGTGACCGCGGCGGCGACGGGCCCCTCGGCCGCGCCACCGTGGCGCCGGCGCCAGTCGGCCAGGTCGCGGCGCGCGTCGCGCTCCGTGAGGAGGCGGTCGCGCACGGCGCGCGCCGAGAGCTCCTGCAGCGCGATCCGGGCGGTGCGCGGCGGCGTGCCGGTGGGGAGCGGCTCGCCGAACCACACCGTGAGACGGCGGCGGCCCGGGCCGCGCCGCAGGGGCCATTTGGAGAAGAACCGCCCCTCGGAGAAGGAGAGCACGCTGCCCCACATGCCGTCGATGTGGGCCGGCACGATCGGCGCCGCGGCACGCCCCAGCACCCAGTCGAGGCCGGGCTTGAAGCCGAGGAGCTGCCCCGTCCGCGAGATGCCCCCCTCGCAGAAGATCCCCACGGCGTCCCCCGCCGCCAGGCCCTCCTGCACCGTGCGCAGGGCCCGTCCGATCGACTTCGGACTCGGCTCGAAGAGGATGAAGCGCCACTGCTCGGCGAGCATCCGCATGAAGCGGCCGCGGATGTTGGGCCCGTAGACCACCATCCGCAGCGGCCGGATCGCCGCCAGGACGATCACGAACCCGTCGACCCACGAGACATGGTTGCTCGCCACCACCGCCGGGCCGGCGGCGGGAAGGTGGTCGGCCCCGCGCACCCGGAAGCGCCACACCGAGGACACCACGGCACCG
This sequence comes from uncultured Planctomycetaceae bacterium, assembly GCA_903885855.1. Taxonomy (GTDB): domain Bacteria; phylum Planctomycetota; class Planctomycetia; order Pirellulales; family UBA1268; genus QWOP01. The sequence continues at coordinate 1,927 of CAISKG010000225.1, read as the reverse complement.
ACCGCGGTGCGGAGCGTGGCCCGTGGCGCGCACCACACCGCCACGGCGGCGGCCGCCACGGAGCACAGCGCGAACACCCCGAACACCTGCCGCGCCGACAGCAGCGGAAGCTGCGCCTCCCCGACCGGCGTGCGGACCGCGCCGTAGACGTTGGAGGCGACGAACATGGCGGCGAACACCAGCAGATTGAGCGCCGCCAAAAGCGCCCCGCGCCGCTCGGGGGGGCTGCGTTCCTGGAAGTGGGCCTCCACGGGCACGTCGAACATGCCCGCCCCGACCCCGAGGACGAGCAGCGTGCCGAGGGCGAACCACCAGGCGAAACCGTTGGCCGCCCCCTCCACGAACAACGGCCGCGGACCGAGCCACAGCGCGAGCGAAGCCACCGCCATCACCACCGCGCCGACGGGCACGAGCCCCAGGTTCACCCCGCGCGTCGAGAGCCGCCCGGCCAGCAGGCTCCCCGCGCCGATCCCCACGCCGAGCACCGTGAGGAAGGGGATGGTCTGCGACTGCATCGCCGCGCCCCCCTCGGTCACGAACTGATCGACGTTGAGGTTGGCCATCGCCCCCAGCGCCCAGAAGAACGTGCTGCCGGCCGCGGCCGCCGCGAGGTCGCGCGACGAGAACAGCTCGCGCAGATCGGCGCCGGCCCGTGCCAGGGCGTTGAACGGGGGCGCACAGCCCGGGTCGGCCGCGGGCCGGGGCACGAGAAGGAGCGAAGCGGCGAAGCCCACGGCCGCCACCCCCACGAGCGTGGCCACCGCCGGCAGCCCGTCACGCCAGGTTTCCGTGCCGCCGACGGGCGTCACGTCGGCGAGCCAGTTGCCGACCGCGGTCCCGGCGAGCGTCGCCACCAGCGAGACCATGGCGAACAGGCCGTTGGCCGCCGAGAGACGCTCGGGCCGGACGATCTCCGGGATCGTGCCGAGCACCGCGGGGGTGAGCAGCGCCGCCTGGCAGCCGATCACCACCAGCGCCGCCAGGAGCAGCCACAGTCCCACCGGCCACGCCGCGGCGCCGCTGTCGACGGCGGGCGTCCCGAGCCCGCGCACGATCACGATCGCCGCCGCCCCCACGATCAGGATCTCGGCGAACTTGCACCAGCGGATGACGTCGCGCTTGGGGAACCGGTCGGCGAGCCATCCCGACAGCCACGAGAGGAGCACGAAGGGGAGGACGAACCCCGCCGTGCCGATCGTGAGGACGAGCGACTGGTCGGCCGCCGCCACGGCCCGTTTCCCGAGGCCGATCGCCAGCCAGCGGAGGACGTTGTCGTTGAGGACGGTGAGGATGCGGAGCACCAAGAGCGGCCGCAGCACGCCGGGCCCGCCGTCGGCGGCGCCCTCAGAGGCGCCCTGAGCGGCGCGGGCTGGCAGGGGGCTGTCCACGGGGCTGGCTCCGCGATGCGCCGGCTCGATGGACCACGGCGGCAGGACCGTCCCGCACACCGTCGCTCCCGCCGTGGGGCAGGCACGGGCCTCGGGCGCCCGCACGCTCGCTCGCCCGCACGACCGCTACCACCGCGCCGCCGGGCGCCCGGACGTCGCGGCGGCAGGGCCCCGCCCGCGGCGGGAGATTACCAGACGATTGTCCCTGGCGGACACGGCAACGTATCATCGAAGGAGCGCGGTGACGGGCTGCGGCGGAGGCCCACCGCGCGGGCGACGCACGCCGCCCGCGTCGCGCCAGCCTTCATGAGCCCCTGCGTTCCCGATCCCCTGAACCCCTCCGCCCGATCGCACTCCACGAGGCCTCCCCGATGCACCCCGCCCCGCGCCCCTCTTCCGGCATCCACACTGGCACAGGGGACGGGGGGCGGGCTGCTCTCGCTCCCCGCGCCAGCACTCGGATCCGGCGTCGGCCGGCCGCGCCGCAGGACGCGAAGGACGCGCAGAAGGCCTTGGCCGATGCCACGGCCGTGCCGAAG
>CAISKG010000224.1 GCA_903885855.1 uncultured Planctomycetaceae bacterium | reverse complement strand
GCTCATCGCCAGCGACCAGGGGGACAAGGGGCTCGTGCGCATCACCCCCGCGCCCCTCGACGGCTCGAAGCCGACGATCGTCGAGAAGATCCCGGTGGCGCTCAGCGGCGCCCAGGGGCTGCTGTGGGCCTTCGACGCGCTGTACGTGGTCTGCAACGGCGGCCCGGGCAGCGGCCTCTACCGGGCCACCGACAGCGACGGCGACGACATGCCCGACCGGGTGGAGAAGCTGCGCGCCTTCGAGGGCGGGGGGGAGCACGGGCCCCACGCCATCCGCCTCTCCCCCGACGGCAAGGATCTGTACGTGATCGCCGGCAACCACACGCTGCCGCCGTTCAAGGTCGAGAACGTCACCGAGCCGCAGACGCTCGGATCGATCCGCACCTCGCAGCGCCGCGTCTCGCTCGCGCCGGAGGGCTCGAGCCGGCTGCCGGCCAACTGGGACGAAGACCTCGTCATCCCGCGCCTCTGGGACGCCGGCGGCCACGCCGTCGGCATCCTCGCCCCCGGCGGCTGGGTGGCGAAGACCGACCGCGACGGCACGACCTGGGAGATCTTCACCGCCGGCTACCGCAATCCCTACGACTTCGCCTTCAACGCCGACGGGGAGATGTTCGTCTACGACGCCGACATGGAATGGGATTTCGGCACCCCCTGGTACCGGCCGACGCGCGTCAACCACGCCACCAGCGGCAGCGAGCTGGGCTGGCGGAGCGGCTCGGGCAAGTGGCCCGCCTCCTCCCCCGACAGCCTCCCGCCGGCGGTGGAGATCGGGCCCGGCTCGCCCGTGGGGGTGACCTTCGGCTACGGGGCGCGCTTCCCCGGCCGCTACCAGAAGGCGCTGTTCATCTGCGACTGGACCTTCGGCACGATGTACGCCATCCACATCGAGCCGCAGGGCTCGAGCTACGTGGCCGAGAAGGAGGAGTTCGTCGCGCGCACGCCGCTGCCGCTCACCGACGCCGTCGTCGGCGCCGACGGCGCCCTCTACTTCACCGTCGGCGGCCGCGGCGGGCAGTCGGAGCTGTACCGCGTCACCTACGCCGGCGACGAGCCGACCGCCCCGGTCGACGCGCGCTCGACGACGGGGAGCGAGGCCCGGGCCGCGCGGCGGGCCCTGGAACGCTTCCACGTCCCCGGCGCCGACACCGGCGCCGCCGTCGCCGCGGCGCTGCCGAAGCTCGGCGATCCCGACCGCTTCATCCGCTACGCCGCCAGGATCGCGCTGGAGCACCAGCCGCTCGACGCCTGGGCGGGCAAGGCGCTGGCCGCCGCCGACCCGCGGGCCCGGATCCACGGCGCCATCGCCGTGGCGCGGCAGGCGGAGCCGTCGATGCAGCCGGAGGTGCTCGCCGCGCTCGACGGCCTCGACCCGGCCTCCCTCGACACCTCCCTCTCGATCGATCTGGTGCGGGCCTACGAGCTGGCGCTGGTGCGCCTCGGCGCGCCCTCGCCCGAGGCGAAGGCCCGGATCGCGGCCCGCCTCGGCCCCCGCTTCCCCTCCGGCTCCTTCGACCTCGACCGGGCGCTGGCGAGCCTGCTGGTGGCGGTGCGGGCGCCGGGCATCGTCTCCACGCTCGTCGGCCTGCTCGCCGAGCCCAGCGGCAGCGCCGGCGACACCAACCTCGCGCCGAGCGAGGAGGAGCTGCGGCAGCTGATCACGCGCAACGCCGGCTACGGCAGCGCCGTGCGCGACGCCCTCGAGAAGCGGGCCGATCTCCTCCAGGTGCACTTCGCCTACGTCCTGCGCACGGTGGGCGAGCGCGACGCCTGGACGGTCGACGACCGCAAGGGCTACCACCGCTGGTTCGTGCGGGCGCGGCAGTGGGCCGGCGGGGCGAGCTTCCGCAAGTTCCTCGTGAACATCGAGAACGAGAGCCTCGCCGGGCTCTCGGAGAACGACCGGCTGGCGCTGGAGGCGCAAGGGGCGCTCGAGCGCTGGGAAGCGCCGCCGCTGCCCAAGCCGATCGGCCCGGGGCGGCCGTGGACCGTCGACGAGGTGCTCGCGGCGGCCGGCAAGGGGCTCGCCTCGGGGCGCAACTACGACGCCGGCCAGCGCGCTTTCGCCGCCGCGCGCTGCGTGGTCTGCCACCGCTACGGCGACGACGGCGGCTCCACCGGCCCCGACCTCACCCAGGCCGGCGGCCGCTTCCAGGTCAAGGACATGGTCGAGGCGCTCGTCCTCCCCAGCAAGGTGGTCTCCGACCAGTACCGGGGGAGCATCGTCACCACCACCGACGGCCGCAGCCATTCCGGGCGGATCGTCAAGGAGGGGCGCGACTCGATCGTCATCGTCACCGACCCGGAGGACTCGACGAAGTACGTCGAGATCGCGCGCGGCGACGTCGACGAGATCGTGCCGGCGAAGGAGTCGCTGATGCCCAAGGGCCTCATCGACACCCTCAGCGAGGAGGAGGTCCTCGACCTCCTCGCCTACACCCTCGCGCGTGGGAACAGGAACGATGCCCGGTTCGCGAAGTGAGGCCGCGGGCGCGGCGCTGGTGATCCTGGCCACGGCCCTGGCGGCGGCCCTCCAGGCGCCCGCCGGCGCGGTCGACTTCGCCCACGAGGTGGTGCCGATCCTGCGCCGCGCGTGCACGAAATGCCACTCCGGCGCCCAGCGCCAGGGGGGCTACTCGATCGACTCGCGCGAGGCGCTCCTCGCCGGGGGCGACTCGGGCCTCCCCGCGGTGGTGCCGGGGGATCCCGGCGCCGGCGAGCTCCTCCGCCGCGTGACCGCGGCCGACCCCGCCGAGCGCATGCCGAGCGAGGGGGAGGCGCTGCCGGAGGAGGCGGTGGCGGTGCTGCGCCGCTGGGTGCTCGAGCGCGCCCCCTGGGAGGAGGGCTTCGCCTTCGGCGCCCCGGTGTACGAGGCGGCGCTGGCCCTGCGCACGGTGGAGCTCCCCCCCGCGGTGGGCGGGCGCACGCATCCGGTCGACCGGATCGTCGACGCCCGGCGCGCCACGGCGGGCCTCGCGCCGCTGCCGCGCTGCGACGACGCCGCCTTCATCCGCCGCGCGAGCCTCGACCTCGTCGGCCTCCTCCCCGATCCCGACGCCGTGGCGGCCTTCGTCGCCGACGCCGACCCCGGCAAGCGGGCGCGGCTGGTCCGCACCCTGCTCGACGACGACCTGGCGCGCGCCGAGCACTGGATGACGTTCTGGAACGACCTGCTGCGCAACGACTACACCGGCACCGGCTTCATCACCGGCGGGCGGCGGCAGATCACCCCCTGGCTCCACCGGGCGCTGGTCGACAACATCCCCTACGACCGCTTCGTGCGCGAGCTCGTCTCCCCCACCGACGCCTCGCGCGGGTTCATCGACGGGATCGTGTGGCGCGGCGAGGTGAACGCGAGCCAGACCGTGCCGATCCAGTTCGCGCAGAACGTCGGCCAGACGTTCCTGGGGATCAACCTCAAGTGCGCCAGCTGCCACGACAGCTTCGTCGACCGCTGGAAGCTGCAGCAGACCTACGACCTCGCGGCGGTGATGGCGCCGGAGCCGCTGGAGCTCTTCCGCTGCGACAAGGCCACCGGCGCCACCGCCACCCCGGGCTGGCCCTTCCCCGAACTCGGCACCATCGATCCGACCCGGCCCCCGGCCGAGCGCCTCGCCCGGCTGGCCGAGCTGCTGGTCGATCCCGGCAACGGCTGGCTGTCGCGCACCCTCGTCAACCGTCTCTGGGCCCGGCTCCTGGGGCGCGGGATCGTGCATCCGGTCGACGCCCTCCGCGCGCCCCCCTGGAGCGCCGAGCTGCTCGACTGGCTGGCCGCGGATTTCGTCGCCTCCGGCCACGACATGAAGCGGCTCCTGGAGACGATCGCCACCTCCGAGGCCTACGGCGCGGCGACCCCGCCGAGCGCGGCGGCTCCCGGCGCCGACGCGGGGCTCGTCGGCCCGGTGCCGCGGCGGATGACGGCCGAGCAGTTCACCGACGCCCTCTGGCACCTCACCGGCACGCACCCGGCCAAGGCCGACGCCGACGTGGTGCGCGTCCGGCCCGACCCGGCCGCGCCGCCGCCGGAGCCGGCGCGGGCGGTGTGGATCTGGAACAACGAGTCCGCGGCGTCGCCCCCCGGCGAGCGCCTCGCCTTCCGCACACGCCTCGAGCTGGCCGCGGCGCCGCGTCGGGCGGTGGCCGTCGTCACCGCCGACAACGAGGCGACGCTGTGGGTCAACGGCACGAAGGTCGGCCACACCGCCGACTGGGGCCGGCCGCTGGTGGAGCCGGTGGCCGCGTTCGGCCCGGGGGCCAACGAGATCGTCGTCGTCGCCGCCAACGCCGATGCCGGCGGTCCGGCGGCGCTCAAGGCCGAGATCCGCCTCCTGGCCGCCGACGGCGCCCCTCTGGCGGTGGCCAGCGACGCGGCCTGGGAATGGACGGCGACGCCGCCGGACGACCGCGGCGGCTGGCCGGCCGGCACGGCCGTCGAATGGCGCCCCGCGGCGGTGGTGGAGAACCAGTCGGTGTGGGCCTCGAGCGACGCGGCGTTCGCGGCCGGCCTGGCCGGCTCGGGCGCGGCGCAGCCGCCGCTGCGCGCGGTGCTCGTGAAGTGCACGCCATTGATGAGCGCGCTGGGGCGGCCGAACCGCGACCAGGTGGTGACCTCCCGGCCGGTCGACCTCACCACCCTCGAGGCGATCCAGCTGGCCAACGAGCAGACGCTCTTCGACGCCTTCACGCGGGGCGGGGAGCGCTGGCTCGCCTCCCACGGCCCCGATCCCGACCGCCTCGCCGCGGCCCTCTACGCCGCGGCGCTGGCCCGGCCGCCCACGGCCGACGAGGCACGGGCCGCGCGGGGGATCCTCGGGCCCGAGCCGACCGCCGCCGCCGTGGCCGACCTCCTCTGGGCGATCGTCATGCTCCCCGAGTTCCAACTCGTGCGCTAGGTTTCCGTGGAACACGTCATCCATGCCCCTTTTCCACGTCGGACACCCCTAAAAAGCCGAGGTTTTTCAGGGGTGTCTGCCGCCGCATCCGGCGGCGGGTCACTGTGTCCACAGCCTGCGAGGGATTCTCCATGCGATCCATCCACGAAGCCGCCGCCCGCCGCGATTTCTTGAAGAGCCTCGGCGCGGCCGCCACCGCCACCCTCGCGCTCCCCGAGCCGCGCCTGCGCGCCGAGGGGGTCGTGCACCCGAAGGCCACCGCCGACGCGATCATCGTCCTCTGGATGGCCGGCGGCATGGCCGCCCCGGACACCTTCGACCCCAAGAAGCACAAGCCCTTCGAGAAGGGCCTGGCCGTCGCCGACTGCATCAGCACCTTCCCCTCGATCCCCACGGCGATCGACGGCGTGCGGATCTGCCAGGGGCTCGAGGGCATCGCCGGCGTCCTCGACCGGGGGGCCCTCGTGCGCTCGCACGTCCAGCCCGACCTCGGCAGCATCCTCCACTCGCGCCACCAGTACCACTGGCACACCGGCTACGTGCCGCCGCAGACGGTCGCCTGCCCCCACATCGGCGCCTGGATGGCGCGCGTCCTCGGGCCGAACAATCCTTCCCTGCCGGCGTTCGTCAACATCGGCCAGCGCCTCGAGGGGATCGGCGAGAACGAGGAGATCAAGGCCTTCACCACCGCCGGCTTCTTCGGCAGCGAGTTCGGGCCGATGAACCTCCCCTTCCCCGAGGAGGCGGCGGCGGCGGTGCGGCCGCCCGAGGGGATGGCGCCGGGCCGCTTCGCCGACCGCTACAAGCACTACAAGGCGCTGCTGGCCGCCGCGCCGGGCCGCGAGCACGCGAGCGACCACCACCAGGAGTCGATGCTCAGGAGCCTCGACAACGCCCACCGCCTCCTCTCGGCCAAGGAGCGAGCCGCCTTCGACATCGCGCTCGAGCCGCCGGAGGTGCGCGAGGCCTACGACACCGGCCGCTTCGGCCGCGGCTGCCTCCTCGCCCGGCGCCTCGTCGAGCACGGCGCGCGCTACGTGGAGGTGACGACGGAGTACGTCCCCTTCCTCCACTGGGACACCCACGAGCGCGGCCACGAGACGGTGGCCCGGATGCACGCCGAGATCGACCGGCCGATCGCCGCGCTGGTGCGCGACCTCGAGGCGCGCCGCCTCCTCGACCGGACGCTCGTGATCATCGCCAGCGAGTTCAGCCGCGACATGATCACCGAGGGACGGCCCGGCTCGAAGGCGGCCGACCAGGCCAGCTCCCCCAAGGACTTCCTCCAGGAGCCGGCCCACTACGGCCAGCACCGCCACTTCACCGGGGGCTCGACGGTGGTCCTCTTCGGCGGCGGGATCAAGAAGGGCTTCGTCCACGGCAGGACCGCCGACGAGCGCCCCTGCCTGGCCGTCGAGGACCCCGTCACGATCACCGACCTCCACGCCACGCTCTTCACCGCCATGGGGATCAGCCCCGCGACCGCCTTCGACATCGAGGGGCGCCCCTTCTACGCCACCGAGGACGGCAAGGGCCGCGCCGTGGAGGCTTTGTTCGGTGCCTGACGCCGCCCCCCTCCCCGGCCCGGTCGCCGTCGTCGGCCTGGGGCTGATGGGCACGGCGATCGCCGGGCGGCTCCTCGACGCCGGCGTGCCCACGCACGTCTGGAACAGGACGGCGTCCCGGGCCGAGGCGCTGCTGGCGCGCGGCGCGCGCTGGTGCGACGACCCGCTGGGCGTCTGCCGGCTGGTGATCACGAGCCTCTACGACGGCGCCGCGGTGCGCGCGGTGATGGAGCCCCGCCTCGACGCCGCGGAGGCCGGGCGGATCGTCGTCGACACCTCGACGGTGGATGCGGAGACGACCGAGGCGCTCGCCGCGCGGGCGCGGCGGCGCGGCATCGCCTGGCTCGACGCGCCGATCTCCGGCTCGAGCGTGCAGACGGCGCGCGGCGAGGCGACGGTGCTCGTGGGGGGCGACGACGCCGACGTCGCCGCCTGCGCGGGGCTGTGGGCGATCCTCGGCGGCCGCTGGCACCACTGCGGCGGCGTGGGGAGCGCGTCGCGGATGAAGCTCGTCACGAACCTCGTCCTCGGCCTCAACCGCGCGGCGCTGGCCGAGGGGCTCGTGTTCGCGCGGGCCCTGGGGATCGATCCGGCGGCGGCGCTCGGGGTGCTGCGCGACGGTCCGGCGGCCTCGCGGCAGATGGAGACCAAGGGGCCGAAGATGGTGGCCGGCGACTTCGCCGTGCAGGCCCGGCTGGCCCAGCACCGCAAGGACGTGCAGCTGATCCTGGAGGCAGCCGCCGCCGCCGGCCTCACCCTCCCCCTGGCCGCCGCCCACCGGGCGCTGCTCGACGTGGCGGTGGCGCGGGGCCTCGGCGACCTCGACAACAGCGCCGTGATCGGCGCCTACGCCCCCCCGGCGCCGCCGGAGCGCGCCCCATGACCGCCCCCTCCCTCGCCCGGCCGGCGCGGGCCGCGGTCCTGGCGGCGGCGATCCTGGCGATGGTCTGCGACGGCGTCGAGCTGGGGATGATGCCGGTGGCGTCGCTGGCGGTGTCGCGCACGCTCCTAGGCGCGGCCTGGACGCCGACGGCGGGGGGCGATTGGTTCGCCCGCTGGACGGCGGGGCTGATGCTCGGCGCCGCCGTCGGCGGGGTGGCCGTCGGGGTCCTCGGCGACCGATTCGGCCGGACGCGCGCCATGGGGGCGAGCGTGCTCGTCTACTCGGCCTTCGCTGGCCTCGGCGCCGCCGCACGCGACCCGTGGGAGATGCTCCTGCTGCGTTTCCTCGTCGGCGTGGGGGTGGGGGGGCTGTGGCCCAACGCCATGGCGCTGGTGACGGAGTGCTGGAGCGGGGCCTCCAAGGCACTGGTCACCGGGGCGACGAGCGCCGCCCTCAACGCCGGCATCCTGCTCTTGGCGCTTCTGACCCGCGCCGTGCCGGTGACGGACGACTCGTGGCGCTGGCTCTTCCGGCTCGCCGCGGCGCCGGCGCTGCTCGGCGTCGCGATCCTCCTTTTTCTCCCCGAGTCGCCCGCCTGGCGGGCGCAGGGGGGCCGCCGGGCGCACACACCCCTGGCCCTGCTCCTGGGACCCGGCCTGCGCCGGCGCACGGCGGCGGCCCTGGCGGTGGCGGCGGTGCCGATGGTGGGGGCCTGGGCGGCGAGCAAGTGGATGATCCCCTGGGCCGACGCCGTGGCCGGCGCCGCCGCCCCCGGCTACAAGGCCGTCACGCAGGCCTGGTGGGCGACCGGTGCGACGGCGGGGAGCTTCGCCGGGGCGTTCGTCGCGGCGCGCTTCGGCCGCCGCACCGGCTACCTCCTCATGAGCCTGGCCACCACGGCGCTGACGGTGGCGATGTTCCGCCTCACGGCCCCTTTGCAGCCGGCGTTCCTGCCGGTCGTGTTCGCGCAGGGGCTCGTGGCGACGCTCTTCTTCGGCTGGCTCGCGGTGTTCCTCCCCACGATCTTCCCCGTCGCGGTGCGCGCCACCGGCAGCGGGCTGGCCTACAACGGCGGCCGCTTCGCCACCGCCGCCGGCGTGCTCGCCGCCGGGGGCCTGTTCACCCTCCTCGGCGGCGACTACCCGACGGTGGGCGCGGCCTGCGCGCTGGTGTATGCCGTGGGTATCGGGGCCGCGTGGCTGATCCCGGAGGACGACGGTGCACCGGCCGTCTGATCTTCCGCTGCACCAAATCGCCTCCGCTGCACCCGATCGCCTCCGCTGCACCAGATCGCCTCCGCTGCTCGAGAGCCTCCCGCATGTCAGCACCGTCGCGCGTCGTCCGGGCCGCGCTGGCCCTCGCCGTGGCGGCGGGCGGCTGCGATCGGCCCCCTCCCCGGGAGCCTGCCATGACCGCTGCCCCGCGCCCCGCCGCCGTGGAGATCGATCTGGAATCCCTCGACGCCGACGGCCTGCGCGGCCCGGCCGACGGGAAGGTGGCGGTGGCCTACGAGTTCGCGATCCCCGACACCCCCGAGGCACGGGCCGCGGTGCGGCGCGTCGATCCCACGGCGGAGTTCATGCCAGGCGCCCGCGGCCGGGTGGGCGCGCGGCCGGGGGAGTGCCTGTGCGTCGGTTCGACGCACCAGCCCGACCACCGGGCGGTCCTGGCCGCCCTCGCCCGGCTCCCCGGCGTGGCGCGGATCGTCGAGTGCCACCACGAGTGATCCGCGCGGCGGCCGCCGTCAGTTGGGCACCGGCCGTCCCCCGTGGGGCAGGAGCGCCCCCGCCTCGCGGACCAGATCGAGAAACTCCGCCCGCAGCCCCCCCCGGTCGGCGCCGAGCGCCCCGGAGGCGGTGGCGGCCACGTGCTCCAGCGACGCCTCGCCGCGGTGCCGGCTCGAGCGCAAGAGCATCCCGAACTCGGCCACCGCGGCGGCGAAGCGGAGGTCGGCCGAGGCCGCCTCGAAGCTGCCCCCGGCGTCCTCGAAGGGGATCTCGCGCAGAAGGCTCTCGTCGGCCTCCGGGGCCTTCCAGCGGAGACTCACCGTGCACAGCTCGGGCGAGTCGTCGGCCTGCCCGGCCTCTGGCTGCGCCGGGCGGCGCCGGTACTTGAGCGGCCGGTCGGGAGCGGCCTGCGGCGTCGTGCCGGCCACCGGCACGATCTCGTACAGCGCCGTCACGCCGTGGCCCGCCCCCACGTCGCCGGCGTCCTTGGTGTCGTCGGCGAAGTCACGCGCGGCCAGGAGGCGGTTCTCGTAGCCGAGCAGCCGGTACGACTCCACCCGGGCGGGGTTGAACTCGATCTGGATCTTCACATCCTTGGCGATCGTCACGGTGCTGCCGGTGAGCTGCTCGACGAGCACCTTCCGCGCCTCGCGCGCCGAGTCGAGGTAGGCGTAGAGGCCGTTGCCGTTGTCGGCGAGCTTCTCCATCTTCTCGTCCTGGAGGTTGCCGCGGCCGAATCCCAGGACGGTGAGGAACACGCCGCTCCCCGCCTTCTCCTTGATCAGCCCCACGAGCGCGGCGTCGTCGGTGATGCCGACGTTGAGGTCGCCGTCGGTGGCCAGGAGCACCCGGTTGGAGCCCCCCTTCACGAACGCCTCCTGCGCCAGCCGGTAGGCGACCTCGATCCCGGCCGAGCCGTTGGTCGAGCCGCCGGCGGAGAGGGCGTCGATCGCGGCGCGGATCCGCGCCTTCTGGTCGCCGCTGGTGGGCGGGAGCTTCACGCCCGCCTCGCCGGCGTAGGTGACGATCGCCACCCGGTCGTTCTCGGAGAGCTCGTCGACGAGCATCCCGAGGGCCTGCTTCACCAGCGGCAGCTTGTCGGGCTCGCCCATCGACCCGGAGACGTCGACGAGGAACACCAGGCTCGTGCCGGGGCGGGCGGCCGCGGCGATCTCCCGGCCCTTGAGCGCCACGCGCAGGAGCCGGTGGCGCGGCTGCCACGGGCAGGACGCGCTCTCGAGGCGCACCGCCAGCGGATCGCCGTCGGCCGGGGCCGGATCGTCGTAGCGGAAGTAGTTGAGCATCTCCTCGAGCCGCACCGCGTCGGCCGGCGGCCGCTGCCGGTCGTTGATGAACCGGCGCACCACCGTGTAGCTGGCGGTGTCGACGTCGATCGCGAAGGTGGAGAGGGGCGATTCGTCGGCGGACCGGAAGGGGTTCTCGACGAACTGCGCGTAGCGCTCGCCGGCCGCGGCCCGGCCGCGCTCGAGGCTCAGCCGGTCGCGCTCGTGAAACCAGCGCCCGTCGTCACGTGCCTCCAGGCGCTCCTCGACCTGCGGCGCGGGAGCCTCGGGCATCATCCCCTTCACCATGGCCCCCGCCGGCGGCGATCCGCCTGTCATGCCGGGGGGCCCGGGCAGCGCGCCCCGCGCCATCATGCGCGCCTTCGAGCCGGGGGCCGGCGCGCCGGCGGGCTGCCCGACGTCCATCGGCGGACGTCCGCCGCCCCCGCCGCCGGCCACTTCGAGTCGCTTGCCGGCCACCATGCCCGGCCCGGGCCGCGCCTCCTCGTCCTGGAGATTCGCGAGAAGCTTCGACTCCCGCGCGACCTGCGCCAGTTGGCCGCCGGCTGCCGCGGCGCCGTCGAACGGGAGCGCCACGGAGTCGCCCTCGTCCACGGGCGCCCCATCGGCGGCGGGGTGGTCACCGCCGCCTGCGACGAGCGCGTCGGAAGGGACCGACGTCGGCGGCCCCGACGGCGGCGCCACCGGATCGCCGCGCCCGGAGAGGTCGGGCGCGTCGGTCACCGCGGCGACCGCCTCGGCGGCGGGCTGCGCTTCCACCACTCGCTCGGCCGTCTCCTTGGCCGCGGCCATCGGCGCCATCGCCGCGCCGGATCCGGCGGGCGCGTCGCCCATCGCGATCGCGTCGGAGGGTGCGGGGGCGGCTGCGGCCGGCGCATCGGCCAGAACCGTGGCGGGCGCGGCAGGCCCGGCGGCCTTCGAGGGCTGCGCCGGCGCCTCGTCAGGCGACGGCCGCAGCACCGGCAGCGCGAGGAGCACGAGCGTCGCCGACGCCAGGCTCCCGAGGACCGCCAGCGGCACGCGCGTGCGGATCGCGCCCCGCGCGCCTTCCCGGGCGGCGGGCGC
>CAISKG010000223.1 GCA_903885855.1 uncultured Planctomycetaceae bacterium | reverse complement strand
CACCACGCGCGAGCCGACGGCGCCCCCCGCACCGCGGCCCACCCCCCCGCGCGCCGCCCCGCAGGATGACGCCCGGCCGCCGGCCCCCCCCGCTTGGACGCCACCCTCGGCTCCGCCGCCGGGCGTGCCCACGCCGGTGCCGCCCGGGATTCCCACATTCCCCTCCAGCGCCTTCCCCGGCGCCATGCCGTCGATGCCCGCCTACGGCGCGCCGCCGCCGGCGCCCCAGGTGCCCGATCGCTTCCGCATCGAGGATCGCGCGGTGAGCGTCGTGAACGCGTCGGGCGAGCCGTCGCCGCAGCACACGCTCACGCTGCTCTTCGACAGCGCCACCGGCGAGACGAGCCATCTGGTGCGCGACGGGGACGGGTACGCCTGGCGGCGCATCGCCATCCAGCCGCATCCGCGTCATCCACCGCACGGCGGAGTGACGCTTGACCCGTTTTCCGCGCCCCCCCACGGGGCGCCGCCGGGAATCACGCCGACTCCCTTCGCGCCGCCGGGATCCGCACCGATCCCGTACAGCGTGCCACCGAGCGGGCCTTCCGCCGCCATGTTGCCTCCGCTCCCGGGCCCCCCGGGCAGCGTGCCGAACGGGCCTGCACCGGCCAACCCGCGGGTCGACGTCGGCGGCTTCGCCGCGCGCGTCGCGGAAGCCGAAGGGCTGCGTGAAAGACGCCGGGTCGGCGAGGAGGCGTTTCTCGCGCTCGTGGAGCCGGGGAGCGTGATCCTCGATTGCCGCAGCCGTGAGGCCTTCGACCGGCTCCATGTGCGCGGCGCCGTGAATCTCCCCTTCGCGGAGATCACGGCCGACACCCTCGCGCGCGTCGTCCCCTTCTCCGACACGCGGATCCTCATCTACTGCAACAACAACTTCGCCGACGCCCCGGAGGCCTTCCCGGCGAAGGTGGCGTCGGCGGCGCTCAACCACCACACCTTCGCCACCCTCCTGGCCTACGGCTACCGGGAGATCTTCGAACTCGGGCCGCTGGTGGACGTGGCCACGACGGAGCTCCCGCTCGAAGGGAGCGACGCTCCCGATCGCTGAAGCGTCGCGTCACTCGCCGGGGCGCGGCGCGACCGCGGCCTCTTCCGCCGCGGCGGCACCGCGGGCGAGCGAGACGTTCTTGCGGCCGTTCGAGACGACGAGCGTGTCGGCGTCGATCAACCGCGCCTCGAGCGACGTGCGTGTCGACGACTTCTGCCCGAACTCGAGTTCGATCCGATCCTGTGCCACCCGCTTCCAGGTGAAGGTGGCATCGGTGAATTGGTGAAGGACATGGCCGGTGCCGAGGCCCCGGGCCCCGATCTCGAGACGGTGCCCGGGCGCTTCCCACACCCCGAGGAAGCCCTCCTCGTCGGGCTTCCGGCAGGCGCCGAGGACGACGAGCCAGCCGAGCACGAGCAGGTGGCGGCGCGCGGGGCGGGCGAACGGGGCAGGCATGGGAGTCGCGCAGGGCTTTCGATGGTGCGGCACGAGAATGCCCCTCCAGCCTGACACCCCCATTTTGGATTAGCAACCCCCCCTCATTGATGTTTCCGGCGACTCAGGATCCCCTGGGACGGGAGGAAAACCCGTGCGTCCGGGCCGCGGCTCCTGGGGCCGGGGAGCGATCGATGGGGCGGGAGCGGAGGGGAAACCTGCGCCGGCGGGGCAAGCGGGGCCGGTGGACCGGCGCCGGGCCGGCGATGCCGGGCGGGGCCATGGAGGCCCGGTTCGAGGACACGCCCGGGCCGACGGCACGATCCGCTGGTTTTGGCACTGGCCGCGCGCCCCTGCGTCGCTACGATCCCGACGCGATCGACGCTGCCCCGGGCCCCATCATGCCGTTCTCCCCGCGCCTGGCGCTTCCCATGGCGGCCGGCCTGATCGTGGCGCTGGCCTGCCGCTTCGCTCCGGCAGCCGACGACGGCGTTGCCCCGGCCCCTGCGCCCTGGTCGGCGGGCGACGACGCCCTGCCGATCCCGTTGCCGCCGGTCGACGACGCCTTCCTTCCCGCGTCGGTGATCGAGCCGATCGAGTCGCTCGATCCCGGCGGCGCCGAGGGGAACGACGGCTGGCCGCCGCCGTCGCGCGACGATGGCCCCACCCGACGGGCGCCGCGGCGGCCCCCGCCGGTCTCGCTGGGGGCTTCCTGGCTCGCGCCGGCCGCCGTCTCCGGACAGCCGGCCCGGCTGGCGATCGACGCCGAGTTCGCGCGGGTCGGCGTTCCGCTGGTGATGCCGGTCGAGGGGAAGCCGACCTGGATCGGCATCGGCCGCTTCGGCAGGGTGGGGCTGGCGACCGGTGCCACCCTCCCCGATTCCGGCATGCCGGTGCCCGCGCAGCTGTGGCTCGTGGAAACCGGCGTCACGCACGTCCGGCCGCGCGACGACGGATCCACCATCGGCGGGACGGTGCTCGTGGGGTCGGCGAGCGACCGGCCTTTCGCCGCCTTCCGCGACATGACGGCGATGGCGATCCTGTTCGCCAGCCGCCCGGCGGCCAACGGCCGCGACGACTGGAGCGCGAGCCTCTTCTATTCGCCGACGTCGCAGCTCCCCTTCCCGCTGCCGGGGCTGGCCTACGTGTGGCGCCCGTATGAAGGCGTCGAGGCGAAACTCGGGCTGCCGGCGGGGCTCGAGTGGGCCCCCGACGACGACTGGAGCCTCTCGCTCGGCTACACGCCCCTGGTGAACGCGACCGCGGTCCTGCGGCGCCGTCTCGCCGCCGGTTTCTCGGCCGTGGCGATCTACCGCACCGACACGGAGATCTTCTTCCTCGCCGACCGCACCGACGACCAGGAACGCTTCTACCTCTTCAACCAGCGCGTGGCGGTGGGGCTCGAGCGGATCCTCGCCGGCGGCTTCGCGCTCGAGGCGACGGCCGACTACGTCTTCGACCGCTCGCTCTTCCAGGGCACGAGCTTCTTCTCCGGCCGCACCGACGTGCTGGCGATCGCCCCCGGCGCCGGGCTCACGCTCCAGCTGCTGTGGCGCCGCTGAAGCGCCCGCCGGTCGCCGTCAGGCCACGCCGTGCTTCGCCATCCAGTCCAGCAGCCGCTTCCAGCCGTCCTCCGCCTGCTCGCGCCGGTACGACGGCCGGTAATCGGCGTGGAAGCCGTGGGGCGTGTCGGGGTAGAGGACGATCTCGGAGGGATTGCCGGCGAGGCGGAGCTTCTCCTGCATCGCGGCCACGGTGTCGTTGGGGATGCCCTGATCGGCGCCGCCGTAGAGCCCGAGCACCGGCGCCCGGAGGCCCTCGACGAGGTCGATCGGCTGCGTCGGGTGGAGCTCGTCGCGCGTCGAATCGAGCCGGCCGTACCAGGCCACGCCCGCGTCGAGGGTGGGATTGTGGGCGGCGTAGAGCCACACGATCCGTCCTCCCCAGCAGAAGCCGGTGATGCCGAGCCGGTCCGGGTCGCCGCCGTCGGTCGCGGCCCAGGCCGCGGTGGCGTCGAGATCCTCCATCACCTGCCGGTCGGGCACCTTCGAGACGACGGTGGAGATGATCTCGGAGAAGTCCTTGATCTTCGAGACGTCCCCCTGGCGGGCGTAGAGCTCGGGCGCCACCGCGAGGCAGCCGGCCTTCGCCAGGCGCCGGCAGACGTCGCGGATGTGCTCGTGGACGCCGAAGATCTCCTGCACGACGAGGATCACGGGAAACGGCCCTCCCGCGTCGGGGGCGGCACGGTAGCCGGGAATGCCGCCGTCGGCGGTGGGGATGCGGACCACCCCTGCGCGGAGGCCTTCGGCGCTCGTGGTGATGGTGTCGGCGCTGACCGGCCGGACGGCGAGGGCGAAGCCGGCGGCGAGCGCCGCGACGGCGCCGCGGCGGGTGACATCGCCGGCGGGGGCGTCGGGGAGACGGTGCGGGGCGTCGTCGTGCATGGATCCTTCTCCGGGATGCGGGATCGGACCGTCCATCCTGGATCGCGGTCCGCCCGCGGGCAACTCCGCCCCGCGTCGGCCGCGATCGACGGGGCGACGCGGGGCGCGTCTCCCGCTCACCGGGGCTCCCGCCTGTCCCCGGCAGGTACCGCCGCCTTCGTCGGGGGCGTGACGCCGTAGTAATCGTAGAACACGTTCTCCCGCTCGAGCTTGAGCTGGAAGCCGTTGGAGATCCTCGTCATGTAGTGGTGCCGGGAGGCGTTCAGGGCCACCGCCAGGGCCTTCTCCCGCCCCATCTCCTCGATCAGGCGGCCAAGTTCCGCGTCGCTCACGCTCGCCGGCGCGCGGGCCAGCTTCCGCGCGAAGGCGAAGGCCAGCTGGTCGCCCGTCGTGAAGCTCGACCAGTCGCCCCCTGCGAGCAGCCGGCTGCGGTGGGCGATCTCGTCCGGCGTCAGGCCCGCCACCTCCCAGTTCATCTCGCAGTGGCCCATGCAATAGGGGCAATTCACCGCCTTGGTGGTGATCCAGAAGAGGCTCTGCCCGAAGACCCGGTCGTAGCTCGGCACCACCTCCGAACCGGCGGTGCGCATGTAGCGTTCGAAGGGCACGGCGAGCTCAGGCGCGTAGCCGAAGGCGATCCGATACCAGACGATGTCGCTCGGCTTCGAGCCGAGATCCGCGGGGAGATTCGCCGCGACCGCCTCCCAGGCCGGGATGGGGAGTCGCGTCGGCTTGTCACGCTGCACCTCGAGGCGCGTCTGGAGCTCGTCGTAATCGAGCGCGAGCCACGCGTCGTCGTCGTCGCCGACGAGATCCGCGCCCGACGGGGGCGGGAGTTCCGGCTTCACCGGAGGCGTCGGCGCCGCCGGCGGGCGGCGCCGGAAGGTCTCGGGATCGAACGTCACGTCCACCGCCGGCTGCGGCCCCCCGGGCTCCACCTCGGCCCGCAGGCAGAGGAGGGCCCGGTCCTGGAAGTTCGCGTACGCCATGAGGAGCACCATCGACGCCGCCTGATTGGCGCCGAAATCGGCCACGAGCCGGGCGAACTGCCCGTCGGTCACCGACGCCGAGTCGACGGTCATGCCGTGCGCGAACTCGAGCGCCCCAAGCTCCTTCTCCGACCAGCCGGGGTAGCCCTGCCGCCCGAGTGCGGCGATCCGCTCCGGGGAGACGCCGGCCCGCGCGGCGTCGGCCGCGGCGTAGGCCTCGGCGTAGGCGCAGCCGTTGGCGTGCGCCGCCACCCAGCGCATCGCCGCGCGGAGCCCGGGATCGATCGGGCTCTTGGCGCGCTGCGCGAGATCGAGCTCGAGGAATGCCGCAGCGGTCTTGGGGAGATCCCCGGCGATGAGACGAGCCCAGACAGGGAGCTCCTTTCCCTCGCCGGCGAGCGCCTTGGGGAGCCGCTCCCAGGCCTCCGCGCTCGAGAGCGGGGTGGCGAGCCTCGCCTGCTCGGCCGGGGAGATCCCGAT
>CAISKG010000222.1 GCA_903885855.1 uncultured Planctomycetaceae bacterium | reverse complement strand
GGGCCGACGGCGAGCGCCGCCGGCTGCGCGACGCGCTGGCCGAGGCGCGCCTGGCGGCCGCCGCCCCGCGGCAGGAATCGCTGGAGCCGCTCCTGCGGGCCGCGCGTGCGCGCGGCGACGCCGTCCGGCGCCTCGACCCCTCCGACGCCCGCGTCGAGGTGCTGCTGGGGCAGATCGGCCTCCATCTGGCCGCCGGCGCGGAGGATCCTGCCGCTGCCCGGAGCGGGCGCGACGCGGCCGGAGAGCACTTCCTCCGGGCACGACGTCTGTCGGCCGTCTGCCGGGGGCTGCCCGAGACGGCCCCGCCACCGAAGCCGCGGCGCCCGCGCACGCCATGAACATTCTTTCCTTCATCCACCCGGTGCGCACCTTCCTGCCCTGCAGCGGCGTGGGCCGGCACATGAACGGCGTCCTCTCGAGCCTCGCGGCGCGCGGCGACACCACGCTGCGCCTCCTGTACTCGCGGCACTGGCTCGGGCCCGACGGCCGGCTCCCGGCCAACTGCCCGCTGCGCGACCTCCCGGCCGACACCTTCCCGGCTCCCGAGAACCGCACCGAACGGTCCTGGAAGCTGTTCGGCCGCCCGCGGATGGACCGCCACGTGCCCGAGGGCACCGACTGGATCTACTGCCCCATGGACACGCGCTTTCCCGCCGCGCGATGCCCGGTGGCGATCACGATCCACGACATCCAGGCCTTCGAGACCGGGCTCCCGTGGTCGCGGTCCTGGGCCCACCGTCGGGCGCGCTTCCAGTGGGGGCTGTGGGTTCCTGCGGCGATCCGCGAATCGCGGATCGTGTTCACCGTCTCGGAATTCTCCCGCCGGCGCATGATCGAGCTCCTCGGCGCGCCCGAGGAGAAGATCGTCGTCTCGGGCAACGCGATCGGGGCGCCGTTCGCGGCGCATTCCGGATCGCCGTCGGAGCCCGTGGCCGAGCCGCGCGTGGCGATCGTGGGGGGCCTGCGGGAGAAGAAGGGGGCCGCGTGGACGCTGGCGGTCGCGCGGGAGACGAGGGCCCGGCTGCCGGAGGCGCGGTTCGTCGTGGCGGGGCCGAGCGAGCCACGGTACGCGGCGGAGGCCGCGGAGCTGGGCAATTTCATCTTCGAGGGCTGGGTCGACGACGACCGCCTGCCCGACCTCCTCGCCGGCTCCCTCGCGCTGCTCTTCCTTTCCCCGTACGAGGGATTCGGCATCCCGGCCATCGAGGCGATGGCGGTGGGGACGCCCGCGATCGTGGCCGACCGGGCCAGCCTGCCGGAGGTGGTGGGGCCGCACGGCTACGTGGTCGACCCCACGGATGCGGCCGGGACGGCCGACCTGATTGCGGGCCTGGCGCGTGGACGGGCGCGGTACGATGCCCGGGCCGGGAGGGAGTGGGCTCGGGCCCACACCTGGCCGGCGGTCGCCGAGCGGGTGCGCCGGAGTCTCGAGACCCATCGCCCATGACCGACCACCACGCCGCCGTCGGCCCCTCCTTCTACCATCCCACGCACTACGACTCGGGATGGCCGCTGCGCACCAAGCTGTACCTGCTCGCCTGGCGGATCACCGCCGCGACGCTCTTCCGCTGGCTGCCGTCGCGCTGGTTCGGGGGGCGAAACGCGGTGCTGCGCCTCTTCGGGGCCCGGATCCACCCCACCGCCAAGGTGTACCCCGGCTGCATCATCTACTCGCCGGCGCGGCTGGAGCTCGCCGAGCGCAGCACCCTCGGCACGGCGGTGCACTGCCTGTGCGTCGATGACGTGCGCCTCGACGCCGACGTGACGGTGAGCCAGGAGGCCTTCCTCTGCACCGCCGGCCATGACGTCGACCATCCCGCCCGGCCGCTGACCACCGCGCCGATCCGCCTCGGACGCGGTTCCTGGGTCTTCGCACGGGCCATCATCCTGCCGGGGGTGGATCTCGGCGAGGGGGCGGTGGCCGCCGCCGGCGCCGTGGTGGCGAAGTCGGTGCCGCCGTTCGCGATCGTCGCCGGCAACCCCGCCCGCGTGGTGCGCGAGCGCCGCTACCGGGGTGTGGCACCGTGAGCGCGTCGCGTGCGGGCGGCGCGGACTCCGGCGGCACCGCCGCGCCGCCGATCACGGTGATCATCCTCACCTTCCAGGAGGCGTCGAACATCGTCGGCTGCCTCGAGAGCGTGCGCTGGAGCGACGACGTCGTGATCGTCGACTCCGGCAGCACCGACGGCACGGTCGAGACCGCGCTGGCTGCGGCGCCGCAGGTGCGGGTGTTCCGCAACCCCTTCGTCGACTTCGGGCAGCAGCGCAACTGGGCGCTCGACACCGTCGCACCCCGGCATCCGTGGGTGCTGTTCCTCGACGCCGACGAGCGCACGACGCCGGCGGGCGTCGCCGAGATGGCGAGGCTCGTCGCCGACCCCGGCGACCGGGTGGGCTACTTCCTCTGCGGGAGGAATTACTTCCTCGGGCGCTGGATCCGCCACTGCCAGCTCTATCCCTCCTGGCAGCTGCGCCTCCTCCGCGTGGGCCGCGTCCGCTACCGGAAGGAGGGACACGGCCAGCGCGAGGTCGCCGATGGCCCCCTGGGGCACGTCACGGAGCCCTACGACCATCTCAACGTCAGCAAGGGCATCGCCGACTGGATCGCGCGCCACAACCACTACTCGACCGCCGAGATCGAGCTCGTGGCCCGGCTGCGCGGGGAGCCGCTCGCGCCGGGGGATCTGTTCACGCTCGACGGCGTCCGCCGGAGGCGCTTCCTCAAACGCCTCCTCGCCCGGGTCGGCTGCCGGCCGGCGATCCAGTTCGTGTACACCTATCTCCTGCGCGGGGGATTCCTCGACGGGTATCCTGGATTCATCTACTGCCTGCTGCGCTGCGCGCACGAGATGCACATCACCGCCAAACTCGCCGAGTCGGCCGCCTTCGGGCGGGGTGTGCCGACGGACCATGGCCCGCCGCGTCTCGGCGGAGCCCCCGCCCCGACGGGGGCTGGCCCGCGGGATGCCGGGGAGCCCCGAGGATGATCCGCCGCGTGCTGCAGCTCTCGGCGCTGTTGAGCGTGTTCGGCGTGTCCCAGTACATGCGCATCCTGGGACGCGGGCTGATGGAGCGGGGCATCCGCGTGGGGATCGTCGCCCTCGGCACGGGCGAGCCGCCCTATGATCGCGCCTGGTACGAGGAGCGCGGATTCGACGTGTTTCTCGTGCCCGGACGGGTGCCGAACTACCGCCGGCTGACCAGCCCCGGAGCGTGGCGCGACCTCTCGAACTCGCTGTCCGGATTGAACCGTGCGATCGACACCTTCGCCCCCGACGTGCTCCACGCCAACAGCGGCCTGATGGCGATGCTGTCGACGGTCGGCCGGCCGCTGCGGCGCAACCGCGGGGCGCTGGTGACCTGCGTCCATGGCGATTCGCAGGAGGCCGACAAGCTGCGGATGGGAAGGATCGCCGGGCGTCTCCTGCCCGCCAGCTTCGGCCGCCGCACGATCGCGATCAGCTCGGAGATGCGCGACTTCGTGGTGGGGACGATCGGGATCGACGAGCGCCGCGTGCGGACGGTGTTTCCCTGCGTCGACGACCGGCACTTCCGCCCGCCGTCACCCGAGGAGCGCTCCGCCGCCCGCCGTGCGCTCGGGGTGCCGGAGGACGCCTGGGTGGTGTCGCTCGTGGGCCAGTACGAGCAGCGCAAGGGGCACGACGTCCTCGTCGACGCGGCCGGTCTCCTCCGGCAGCGCGGCACGCCGATCACGGTCCTCTGCGCCGGGGCGCACCACGAGGCCGCCGCCTACAAGGAGGCGCTGATGCGGCGTGCGGCCGAGCGCGGCGTCGCGGAGGGCATGATCCTCCTCGGCCACAGCGACGCGCGCGAGGTGCTGTGGGCCTCCGACTGCGGCGTGCTGCCGAGCCGCAAGGAGGGATTCGGCCTGGTGGTCGTCGAGGGCATGGCCTGCGGCGTGGTGCAGGTGAGGACGCCGTCGGCCGGCGCGCGCGACACGACGATCGACGGCGAGACGGGCTATGTCGTGCCCTTCGACGACCCCGCCGCGATCGCCGACCGCCTCGGAGCGCTGCGCGCGGATCCGGTGCTGCGCGAGCGGATGGCCGCGCGGTCGATCGAGTACGCGCGCGAGCGCTTCAGCGCGGCGGCGATGGTGGCCGAGACGCTGGCGGTCTACGAGGAGGCCGTCGGCGGGAGGTGAGTGTCGCCAGGGCCGGCGGGCGACGGGGATCGTCTTGCTTGACTGGCCCACGGTCACCAATAGACTCGTTTTCCGCGGTTGTTGCCCGATTCGGCGGTCCGCCAGGGGTTTCCGATGACATCTCGAGTGGTGGTGGTGAGCGGTGCCGGTGGCTTCATCGGCGGGCACCTCGTGGACCGCCTGCGCCGAATGCCGGGGGTGAAGGTCAGGGCCGCCGATATCAAGCCGTCCGACGATTGGTATCAGGTGTTCCCCGACGTGGAGAACCACGCCGGCCCGCTCGACGGAGACGTGCGCGACTTCGGCGTCTGCCGGCGGCTCTGCCGCGGCGCCGCCGACGTCTACCAGCTGTCCGCCGACATGGGGGGCATGGGATTCATCGAGAACAACAAGGCGCTGTGCATGCTCAGCGTCCTCACCAACACCCACATGCTCCTGGCGGCCCAGGAGGCGGGCGCCGGCCGCTTCTTCTTCAGCTCCTCGGCCTGCGTCTACAACGCCGACAAGCAGAAGGATCCGAACCTCACGGCGCTGGCCGAGGCCGACGCCTACCCGGCCCTCCCCGAGGACGGCTACGGCTGGGAGAAGCTCTTCAGCGAGCGGATGTGCCGCCATTTCCGCGAGGACTTCGGGATCCAGACGAGGGTGGCGCGCTTCCACAACGTCTACGGGCCGCACGGCACCTGGTGCGGCGGCCGGGAGAAGGCCCCCGCCGCCGTCTGCCGGAAGGTCATCGCCGCCAAGGCCTCGGGCGACCACTCGATCGAGATCTGGGGCGACGGCACGCAGACGCGGTCGTTCATGTACATCGACGACTGCGTGGAGGGGATCCTCAAGATCATGGATTCCGGCATCCTGGAGCCGATCAATCTCGGTTCGAGCGAGATGGTGACGATCAACCAGCTGGTGGACATCGCCGAGTCGATCGCCGGCGTGAAGCTCGAGCGGCGCTACAAGCTCGACGCGCCGCGCGGCGTGGCCGGGCGCAACAGCGACAACACCAAGATCAAGGGCTACCTCGGCTGGGAGCCCTCGATCAGCCTCCGCGACGGCATCCGCAAGACCTACGAGTGGATCGACGGGCAGTTCCACCGCGGGGGGCACCAGTCCGACGCCCGCGGCATGACGTCGAGCACCTTCAGCCATGGGTCGAAGCCGATCCCCGGCGACGGCTTCATGGCGGAGTCCCGTCACATGGACACCTGGAAGCAGGCGATCCCCGCCGGCTACGGGCCGCCGTCCGCGTGAGCCGGGGCGGACCGATTTCCCCCTCGGTGGAGCGGACGTGAGACGCCCGCGACTTCTCGTCATCACGCAGGTGTACGTGCCCGACCCCACCTCGGTCGGGCAGCACATCGCCGACACCGCCGAGGAGATGGTGCGGCGCGGCTGGGACGTGGTGGTGCTGGCCTCGGCCCGCGGGTACGACGATCCCAGCGTGCGCTACCCGCGCCGCGAGACGCGCGGCGGCGTCGAGATCCGCCGGCTCCCCCTCTCCAGCTTCGGCAAGGGGTCGATCGCCATCCGGTTGCTCGCGCAGTCGCTGTTCATGGTCCAGGCGGTGGTGCGGGGCCTCTTCACCCCCGGGATCAGCGCGATCCTCGTCAGCACCAGCCCCCCCTTCGCCGGCTTCGGCGGCCGCGTGCTCGGGCTCCTGCGCGGCGTGCCGTACGTGTGGTGGGTGATGGACATCAACCCCGACCAGATGGTGCGTGCGGGCCGGATCTCGGAGCGATCGATCGTGGCCCGGGCCTTCGACTGGCTCAACCGGCAGACGATCCGGGGGGCACGGTCGGTGATCGTCCTCGACCGCTTCATGCGCGACACGATCTGGCGCAAGGCCGAGGCCGCCGGCAAGACGATCGTCTCCCCCCCCTGGGCCTACGACAACGTCCTCGAGGACGTGCCGCGCGACGCCAATCCGTTCCGGGCCCGGCACGGCCTCGACGGATCGTTCGTGGTCATGTACTCCGGCAACGCGGGCTACTCCACCCCGCTCGACACGCTCCTGGCGGCGGCCAAGCGGCTCGAGCACGATCCGCGGCTGAGGTTCGTCTTCATCGGCGGCGGCGTGGTGAAGAAGGAGATCGACGCCATGGTGGCCAGGGAGAAGCCCCCCAACATCCTCACGCTCCCCTACCAGCCGTTCTCGGAGCTGCGCTACTCGCTCTCGGCGGCGGACGTGCACGTGGTGTCGATCGCCGACGAGGCGATCGGTGTCGTCCATCCCTGCAAGGTGTACGGGGCGCTGGCGGTCGGGCGCCCGGTGATCGCGCTGGCCGCCCGCGAGTCGTACGTGGGCGACATCCTCGCCGGCGGCGACATCGGCTGGGTCGTGGAGCACGGCGACGTCGACCGCCTCGTCGGCATCCTCGAGGGGCTGCCCGGGACCGCGCCGGCGGTGATCGCCGGCATGGGGCAGGCGGCGCGGCACGCCGCGGCGACGACCTACTCCCGGGCCACGCTGCTCGCGTGCGTCTGCGACGCCATCGCCGCCTGCGCCACGCGCCCCGCCCGCGCCGCGGGGGGATCGGCGGGATCGTCGCCCGCCGGTCGGGGGTCGCCATGACCGCCGCCGCGTCGCCCGCCACGCCCGGCGCCACCGGCCCCCGCCATCCGCTCCTGGCGCGCTGCCTGGTGCTCGCGCCCCTGCTCGCCGTCCCCTTCCTGCTGGCGCACGTCGCCGATCTCGAGCCCTATCCGGCCATCCTCTTCCCCTCGGGGCACGGGACGATCCGGCTCTCGTCGCCCGTGCTCCGCTTCGGCCAGCGCGCGATCCTGGGGCGCGACGCGGCGACGGGCGAATGGGTGGAGCTGGACCTGGCGGAATTGCTCCGGCCGATCCCCGCGCGCTACCACGCGTCGGTGTTCGAGCGTCTGGTGGCGATCCTGCCGGAGGCGGGGGGGGAGGGGGCCGGCGCGGCCGACGCGACGGAGCGGCCCGACCGGGAGGAGGGGGTGTCGGCGCTGCGCCGGATGGTGCGCGGGGTGAAGCGCGCCGCCAGCCGGCTCAAGGACCGCGCGAGCGCCGCCCACGCCCCGACCGGGGCGGATCGCGCCGAGCTCGCCGCCTGGCTCGGCGGCCGGCTCGCCGAGGCCGGCTGCGCGACCGACGAGATCATGCTGCGCAGGGACCTCGTCGCCTACGACATCCGCGGGCCCGCGATCACCGGGAAGGAGACGGAGATTGTCAAGCGTTGCCGGCTCGATTGAGCGGATGCTCGCCGGGCTCTGGGCGAGGGCCCAGGATTCCGCCGAGACCGACGTCCGCAGCCTGGCGGTGGTGCGGGTGATCTTCGGGGTCTTCGCGCTCCTGATCAATCCGCTCTCCGTGGGGTGGCTCGCCGGCATGCCGCGCGCGCTGTTCAATCCCCAGCCGATGAGCATCGCCAACTGGTTCCCGTCGTTCCCGTCGGCCGCGACGGCGACGGCGATCGACGGGCTGCTGGTCGTGACGGCGGCCTGCATCCTCCTGGGGATCCGCACGCGGCTGGCCGCTCCGCTCCACGCCCTCCTGCTGATCTTCGGGGCGGGGTTTCACTACGCCTTCGGGAAGATCGATCACGGGATGATGTTTCCAGCCTTCCTCCTCCTCCTCGCGTTCACCGACTGGGGCACCGTCTTCGCACTCCTCCCCGACGCGCCGCGGGGGGGCACCGCGAACCGGACCGTGCCGGCGTTCCTGGCGCTGCTCTTGTGCTATGGATTCTTCACCGCCGGCGTCCTCAAGGCGGTCTTCTGGTGCGACTTCGATCCCGACACCGGCGGCTTCCTGCAGTGGTTCTACAACCGCGGCTTCTTCGGCTCGCGGGCCCCGCTGGCCGGAGTCGTCCCCAGGCTGCCGCAGGGGGCGTTCGAGGCCTTCGACTACGGCGCCGTGGCCTTCGAACTCGCGCCGCTGCCGATGCTCCTGCTGGGCAGGCGGGCCTGGCGCGGCTGGATCCTCGTCGCCTGCCTGTTCCACCTGATGACGATCCTCCTCCTCGACATCTCGTTCATCACGCACATGCCCGTCTACCTGACGTTCATCCCGCTGGACGACCTGCTGCGGCGCTTCCGCGGCGGCGCGCCGGCCGGCTCCGCCCCGGGGCGGGGGGCGATCGCCCTGGTGGCCGGCGTGACGCTGTGGCAGCTGATCGCGGTGGCCCGCGGGCAGGACCTGATCGCCCCGGCCGAAGCCCTCTGGCGAATCGGGCTGCCGCCGCGCCCGTATGGCGTGATCGTGCCGCTGTGCCTCTGGACGTGCACCGCCTGGGCGGTGGCGGCTTCGATCATGCTCCCGGCCGCGGGGCGCGACGCCGGCGGACGCTGAGGCCGCACCGCTCCGGGCCCGTCATCCTTCCTCCTCTTCACCACGGACCGTTCCCTTCCCCATCCCCGAGACACCGATGAGCACCCCATCCACACGCACCGAGACCGACAGCATGGGCGCCGTGCAGGTTCCCGCCGACCGCTACTGGGGGGCCCAGACGGAGCGGTCCCGCGACAACTTCCGCATCGGCGTGGATCGCTTCCAGTGGGGCCGCGCGGTGAAGCGGGCGCTGGGGATCCTGAAGAAGTCGGCGGCGCTGGCCAACGGCGAGCTCGGCCAGCTGCCGCGCGAGAAGGTGGATCTCATCGTCCGCGCCGCCGACGAGGTGATCGCCGGAACGCTCGACGACCACTTCCCGCTGGTGGTGTTCCAGACGGGCAGCGGCACGCAGTCGAACATGAACGCCAACGAGGTGATCTCGAACCGGGCGATCGAGATCGCGGGGGGGCAGATGGGCTCCAAGGCGCCCGTCCATCCCAACGACGACGTCAACCGGGGGCAGTCGTCCAACGACACCTTCCCGACGGCCATGCACATCGCCGCGGTGGAGACGATCCACGGCCGACTCCTCCCGGCGGTGCGGGCGCTGCGCGACGTGTTCGCCGATCTCGAGCGGCGCTCGGCGGAGATCGTGAAGATCGGCCGGACGCACCTCCAGGACGCGACGCCCATCACCCTCGGGCAGGAGGTGTCGAGCTGGCGGGCCCAGCTCGACGACCGGATCGCCGGCATCGAGCGCTCCCTGCCCGGGCTCCTCGAGCTCGCCATCGGCGGGACCGCGGTGGGGACGGGGCTCAACGCCCATCCCCGTTTCGGCGAGACCGCGGCCCGGTACATCGCGCGGGAGACGGGGCACGCGTTCGTGTCGGCGGAGAACAAGTTCGCCGCCCTCTCCGCCCACGACGCGCTGGTGGAGACGAGCGCGGCCGAGCGGGGACTGGCGATGGCGCTGTTCAAGGTGGCCAACGACATCCGCTGGCTCGCCTCCGGGCCGCGCTGCGGCATCGGCGAGATCACGATCCCCGAGAACGAGCCGGGGAGCTCGATCATGCCGGGCAAGGTCAACCCCACGCAGTGCGAGGCCATGACCATGGTCTGCGCGCAGGTGTTCGGCAACGACGCCGCGGTCGCCTTCGCCGGCTCGCAGGGCAACTTCCAGCTCAACGTCTACAAGCCGGTGATGATCCACAACGTGCTGGAGAGCGCCGATCTCCTCGCCGACGCCTGCGATTCGATGCGGATCCACTGCGCGACCGGGATCGAACCCAACCTCGCCCGCATCCAGCAGCATCTCGACGAGTCGCTGATGCTCGTCACCGCCCTCAACACGCACATCGGCTACGAGAAGGCGGCGAAGATCGCCAAGAAGGCCCACCAGGAGGGGACGAGCCTCAAGGCCGCGGCGGTGGCACTGGGCTACCTTTCGGCCGAGGACTACGACCGCTGGGTGATCCCCGCGGAGATGACGCGGCCGCTGGCGACCTGACGGCGAGCCCCCGCCTGTGCGGCGAACGCTGGGCGTTCGCCCACAGGCCAAGGCTGCACGGGCCAGGAGGGCCGTGCGGGTGAGTG
>CAISKG010000221.1 GCA_903885855.1 uncultured Planctomycetaceae bacterium | reverse complement strand
TTCGGGATGCCATTCGACGACGAGGTTCTCCATGTCCACCGGCTTGCCGGTGCGCCGATCGCGGATCCGGAAGGCCTGCCGCGTGACCGTGCCCCCGGCCTTCGTGAAGTGCGCGACCACCAGCTCGCGCTGCTTGAGCATCCCGGGCGACCCGCTGACGCGCGGCCCGATGGCGACGATCTCCTCGAGGTGCGCCATCGCCCGGTCGCCGGAGAATTCACCTCCGCGCGGCGCGTCGTCGGCGGTGGCAGCCGCGGTCGCCACGGCCACGGCGACCAGAGCCAGCGCGAGTGGGCGGCCTGCGGGGCGGAAAGGCGTCATGGATCCGTTCCGGGGCGTGCGGCGGGCCGGGCGACGGGGCGGGTGCCCCGGTGCGGAGCGCCCGATGGTCGCAGTCTACCGGCCCTCCCTCGCCGCCACCCAGCGGGCTTTCGAGCCGCCGCGGCGCGGGCTACGCTACGATGCGCCTACCTCGGCCCCGCCGGCCGGGAGGAGTCGCCATGCCCGCCCGCCCGCCCTCCCGCCACCGCGCCGCCCGCGTTCCGGTGGCGCTGGCCGCGCTGGGAGCTGCCCTGACGCTCCTGGGCGCCGTCCCGGTCCGCGCCGGCGGCGGCCCCGAGAACGTGTTCGTCGTGGTCAACCCGTCGAGTCAGGCGAGCCTGGCTGTGGCCAACGCCTGGATCGCGGTCCGCGGCATCCCGGCGATCAACGTCCTCATGCTGCCCTGGGAGGGGAGCCACGAGTCGGTGCCGATCGGCCGTTTCCGCGAGGAGATCCTCCGCCCGATCCTGGCGGCCATCGACGGCCGCCGCCTCACGGCACAGATCGACCAGGTGGTCTACTCGACCGACTTCCCCTGGCGGGTCGACTTCGCCGACGAGCTGCCCCCGGTGCTCGTCGGCAAGGACATCTACCCCTCCGGCTCGCTCACCGGCCTCACCTTCCACTACGCCGCCGTCATGGCGGGGCAGGCGACCTACCTCGAACGCGCCGCCAATCGCTACTGGCGGCCGCTCGACGGCGACGGCGTGCCCCGTGCGACGCAGGGCTTCCGGGCCTGGTACGGCTGGGGATCCTCGGGGGAGATCATCGAGGCCGGGGGCCCGCGTTACCTCCTCTCCACGATGCTCGGCGTCAGCGACGGCGCGGGCAACAGCGTCGAGGAGATCGTCGCCGGCCTGGTGGCGGCCGCCGGCGCGGACGGCCAGCGTCCCCGGGGAACGATCTTCTTCGCCGAGAACGGCGACGTGCGCTCCGAGACCCGCAAGGGCGCCTTCCCGGCGGCGGTCCGCGAGCTCGTGCGCCTCGGGGTGAAGGCGGAGGTTTTCCAGGGCGTGCTGCCGCCGGATCGCAGGGACGTGGCGGGCCTGATGACCGGCACGCCGAAGTTCGACTGGTCGCGCTCGGGGAGCACCGTCGTGCCCGGCGCGATCTGCGAAAACCTCACCAGCTACGGCGGCATCTTCACGCCCGGATCGGGCCAGACGCCGCTCTCGGAGTTCATTCGCGCCGGGGCGGCGGGGTCGAGCGGGACGGTGATCGAGCCCTACGCCCTGCAGGAGAAGTTTCCCCATCCCTCGATCCAGGTGCATTACGCCCGCGGGGCCACGCTCGCCGAGGCCTTCTATCAGTCGCTCCAGATCCCCTACCAGCTGCTCGTGGTGGGCGATCCGCTCTGCCGGCCCTGGGCCGCGATCCCGGCCGTGGAGGCGGTCACCGACGACGACGGCCGGCCGCTCGAGGCGGGGCGCGTGCTCAGCGGCACGGTCTCGATCGAGCCCGTGGCCCGCCCCGCCGAACCCGCCCCGGACCCCGTCCCCGCGCCGGTCGACCGCTTCGAGATGTTCGTCGACGGGATCCGCTCCGGGCAGTGCGCCGCCGGCGAGCGCCTCGCGCTCGACACCGCCGCGCTCTCCGACGGCCATCACGAGCTGCGCGTGGTGGGGATCCGCGGCGACGCGCTCGAGACGCAGGGCAGGCTCGTGGTGCCCTTTTCCGCGAGCAATCACGGTCGCAGCCTCGCGCTCACCGTGCAGCCGGAGACGGTGGGCCTCGACGGGACGCTGCGCGTGAGCGTCGCCGGGAAGTCGATCGAGGGGGTGACGCTGTTCTGCAACGGCCGCGTCATCGGCCGGACGGCCGGCCAGCAGGCCACCGTCGAGATCCCGGCGGACGTCCTCGGGGTGGGGCGGGTGCAGATCCGGGCCATCGGGCGCGCGGGCCCCGGCGCCGCCAACGCCGTGAGCGCCGCGCCGGCGACGGTCGACGTGCGCCCGGCGAAGTGACGCGGCCGCCGTTCACGCGCCGAGATGGTCGGTGTCGTTGAAGCGGTGCAGGTGCGGCCCGGGCCATTCCAGCAGCGACACCGAGGCGTTGGAGAGCACCGGCAGCTGGGTGAAGGGGCGCGTCGACGCGGTCGCCAGGAGGGGGTGGGTGCGCCCCAGGAGGCTGCCCAGCGCGGCGGTGAGGACGCCGCCATGGGCCACGACGATGATCGTGGCCGCGTCGCGGGCGGCGAGGCGCTTGAGCACGCCGCGCCCGCGGGCGGCGAGGATGGCGCGCGACTCGCCGCCGGGGATGCGGTACTCGGGGTCGCCGCCGCGCCAGCGGGCCACGACCTCGGGATGGATCCGCTCCAGGTCGGCCCACAGGTGCCCCTGGAACACGCCGGCGTGCAGCTCGCGCAGATCCTCGTCCTCGCGGACGGGAAGCCCGAGCGCCGCCGCGATCGCGGCCGCGGTGTCGCGGGCGCGGACGAGCGGGCTCGACCACACCTCGTCGACCGGCGTCCCGGCGGCCAGGCGCCGTGCCCAGGCCGCCAGCGCCTCGGTCTGGCCGCGGCCGCGCGGAGAGAGGGGCACGTCCACCTGTCCCTGGACGCGCTCCTCCAGGTTGAACACGCTCTCGCCGTGCCGCACGAGGTATTGGAGCATGGCGGGAGCCGGGGCGGCGGCGCGGGACGTCAGCGGGGCGCGGGGGCCTGGGCCGGCGGGCCGTCGACGGGGGGAACCGCCGACGCGGGGAGCGGCGCGGGGGCCGGCCGGCCGCCGTGCAGCTGGGAGAGCCGGTCGACGAAGCCGCGACTCGATCCCTGCAGCACGTAGACCTCGCTCGAATCCTGGGGCGCCCCGTGCGGGCGCACGATGCAGATCACCTCGGCGCGGCCGCCGTGCCGGCGCACCTGGTCGAGCAGCTCGCGCTCGCCGTCGGTGAGGGATTCCGCCACCTCGGCGCCCCCGCCGTGCGAGGCGGTGGGGAGGGCGTCGGAGCGGTCGCGGCGATCGGAGAGCAGCGCCGGCATCCGGGCCGGCATGCTCGGCGGGTCGGCGGCCGCGGCGACGGCGACGGCGTTGCTCGGATAGGCGGCGCGGTAGACGAACGCCAGCCCCGCCTCGTCGAGCTGCTCGTGGATCGCCGGCAGCGCCGCGAACAGCCCCTCGTTGTCGGTGGGATCGGCGGCGTTGCAGACGCCGATCAGGGTTCCGTCGGCGCCGAACAGCCCGCCGCCGCTGCGCCCCTGCACCGGCTGGCCGGCGACCTGCACATTGGCCGGCCCGAGGTATTTGTCCACCGCCGTCACGCGGCTGTGATGGACGGTGGGATCCTGCCCGCCGTCGCAGCCCACGGTGAGCACCGCGTCGCCGACGTTCGAGGAGCGGTCGGTTCCGCCGACACGGATCGGATCGATGGGGGCGTCGGTGAAGATGCTCACGAGCCCCAGGTCGCGTTTCAGGTCCCAGGCGATCACCTGCCCGGCGAGCCCGCGCTCGCCCTGCGGGCCGAAGAGGTCGACCTCGACGCGGCCGCTGCCGGCGGACTCGCGGAAGATGTGGCCGCAGGTGAGGATCAGCGCCTCCCCCTCCCGGCAGTCGATCACCGTCCCCGTGCCGAGCGACACGCCCCCCGCCCCCTCCACCCGCAATCGCGCGGTGGCGGCGACGAGCCGGGCCTCGAGCGCGGCGCGCTGGCCGGGATCGGCCACGGCCGGAGGCGCCGGGGGCGCGGCCCGCGGGGCCCGGGAGAATCCCTCGGCGACGGAGCGTGTCACGGGCGGCGGCGCGACGGGGCCGCCCACGATCCGCGCCGGCACCGGCGGGGCGGCGCGCGTGCCCCCTTCGAGGGCCAGG
>CAISKG010000220.1 GCA_903885855.1 uncultured Planctomycetaceae bacterium | reverse complement strand
GGGCTCCCAGGCCCGGAGGGGTTCGTCCTGGCTCCCGGGCCCGGAGGGGTTCGTCCGGGCGCCACTCGGTGTTCATGGCGACATCGCTGCTGCCGCGCCGCGCGGCCTTCAGGACAACTCGTCCAGCCAGGCCCGGATCTCGTTGTCGTACTCGCTCGCCAGGCCGCCCACGATCAGCTGGCGGTGGAAACTCGCCGCCCCCTCCTTCACGAGGTCGGCGTCCTCCGCGCTCGCGAAACGCAGCGACGGATCGGCGGCCACCAAGCGGCGGATGAAGTTGACGAGCAACTCGCTGCAGGCCACCTCGGGCGGAAGCAACTGCGGGAGCCGGCCCCCCAGCGCCCGCTTGGCCTCGATCAATTCGCGGTAGGTGGTGAGCCCGGCGAACGGGGGCTCGCCGGCGAGCATTTCCACCAGCACGTAGCCGAGGCTCGCCAAGTCGCTGCGCGGCGTGATCTCCCGCCCCTCGAGCACCTCCGGGGCCGCGAAGGCCGGCGTGCAGGCCCGGTTGGGCGGGATGTCGTCGAGCGCCACCGCCGAGCCGATGTCGATGATCTTCGCGTTGCCGGTGCGCTTGACCATGATGTTGGCGGTCTTGATGTCGCCGTGCACGATCCCCTCGCGGTGCAGTGCGGCCAGCGCCGCCAGGCACTCGCGCACGATCGCGATCGCCACCCCGGGCTTGAAGCGCGACTGCCGCGGGCCGGCGGTCACGACGCAGTCGTTGAGATAGCGCCAGCGACGGTCGTCGACGCTGGCCCGGGTCCGCTCGAGGAACTTGGGCGCGAGCAAGTCCGAGAGGTCGTGGCCGTCGATCCACTCCATCTGCATGATGCGGATCCGGCGCTGCTCGATGAAGTTGTGGACGTCGAGGAGGTTGTCCTGCTGGATGAGGGCCACGCGCGAGGCGACCTTGGCGATCCGCCCCATCGCCTCCACGTACAGCTCCTCGGAGTCGAACCGCTCCGGCGAGAAATACTTGAGCGCCACCGGCACGGTGAAGGCGTCGCTGCCGCGCCGCGTCGACAGATAGACCACCCCCTGGCCGCCCGCCCCGAGCTGCCGCTCGAGGTGGTGGTGCTCCGTCCACGACAGCCGCCCCTGCTGGAGGATCTCCGCGTAGCGCGCGAGCAGGTCCTGCGGGCAGCGGCTCGCCGTGCCCCCGTCGGGGGTGACGGTGGGGCGCCCTTCCTGGAGGATGGTCGTGGACATGGCGGCGGAGGTCACCACTCGGGGCGCGGCCGGGGGAAGCCGAGGCGCTTGTCGACCGCGTTGAGGATCGGCTCGCCGCGCAGATAGCGCCCGAGATTATCGCAGAAAAAGTCGGTCATCGCATCGATTCGGCGCGCCGACTGCCCCCCCACGTGCGGCGTGATGATGAGCCGCGGGGCTCGCCACAGGCGGCTGTCGGCGGCGGGCGGTTCGTCGGGGGTGACGTCGAGGGCGGCCGAATCGAGCCGGCCGCGTTCGAGCGCGTCGACGAGCGCGTCCTCGTCGACCAACTTCCCGCGGGCCATGTTGACGAGGATCGCCCCCGGTTTCATCGCCGCGAAGGCGGCGGCGTCGAGGAGATTCCGCGTCGCCGCGGTGAGCGGCGCGCAGAGGAAGAGGACGTCGACCTGCGGGAGGATCTCCCACAGGCTCTCGGGGGGGCCGAGAAACGCCACGTGGTCGGGCTTGCGCACCGGAAAGTAATCGGTGGCCAGGATCCGGACGTTGAAGGGGATGAGCACGCGTGCCAGCCGCCGGCCGTTGCCGCCGAGGCCGACGATGCCGACGGTCGCGTCGGTGAGGTCCTTCGTCGGCCGGCGCACGAACTCGCGCTGCGCCTGCTGCTCGAGAAAGAGCGGCAGGCGCCGCGTGCAGGCGATCGCCAGGCCGATCCCGTGCTCGGCCACCTGATCGGCGAGCACGCCGGAGGCGCTCGTGACGACGATCTCCGAGCCGACGACCGACGGCACGAGGCAGTGGTCGAGGCCGGCGGCCGACGACTGGATCCAGCGCAGCCGGCCGGCGGCCACGACGTCGTCCCAGGGCACCGGCACCTTGGGATGGCCGCAGAAGAGGTCGCAGTGCGGCAACTCCCGCGCCACGTGCTCCTGGCCGGCATCCACGATCTCGGCGTCCGGCACGACGGCCTGGATCTGCCGCAGGTGGCGCGGCTCCACCGGGTAGCAGAGGACGATTCGCATGGGGGCGTTGTGCCACGGCGCACCGCGGGGGGGCAAGGGCGTCGGCGCGGGCGGGGGAGGCTTCGCCCCCGGAGTGGCCGATTTCCAGCCTGCCGCCGCGTCGCGGCGGGCCGACGCCCGGCGCCGGCCACACCCCTGCGCCACCCGCGGCGGCGGGGGAGGGGACGGGCCCTTGGCGGAAGTTGTTTCCCCGGGCGGGTTCGTGGTTCAATGGGGGTTTGGGACGTTTCCAAGGGGCAGCAGGCGACCCGATGCGCACGACCGTTCTCA
This sequence comes from uncultured Planctomycetaceae bacterium, assembly GCA_903885855.1. Taxonomy (GTDB): domain Bacteria; phylum Planctomycetota; class Planctomycetia; order Pirellulales; family UBA1268; genus QWOP01. The sequence continues at coordinate 5,314 of CAISKG010000220.1, read as the reverse complement.
CCGTGGCGGCCCTGGCCTTCCTGCGGATCGTCGTCGGGATGCACTTCTTCCTCGAGGGGCTCGCGCACCTGCGCGACCCGGAGTGGTCGAGTGTCGGGTTCCGGCGGGCCGCCGTGGGGCCGCTGGCCGAGTGGTACCGCTCCGAGCTGCCGCAGACGGGCGATTGGAACGGCACCCTCGGCCGCGTCGACGGCCGCGACCTCGCCGAGGCCGCCGAGGACTGGAAGCGGTCGGTGCGGGAGGGCTGGGAAAAGGCCCTCGCCGCCCGCGAGAAACTCGTGCCGCTCGGTCCCGAACAGCAGGCCGGCACGCGCGACGCGCTGGCCGCCGCGGCCACGGCCCTCGACGACGCGGTCGCCTCCTGGGGGGAGGATCTCTTCGACTACCGGCTCCAGACCGGCCGGCTCCGCGCCGCCGAGGGGCTCGCGGCCTCCTCCCAGATCCCCTACGCCCGCGACCGCGTCGCCAAGCAGCGCCGCGAGCTGGCCGGCCGGCAGGCCGGCTGGATGCGGGAGGCGGACGCCATCACCGACAAACTCACGGCCGACTGGAACGCGGCCCTGTCGCGCGAGCAGGCGGCGCGGATCGCCGCGCTCACCCCGCCGAGCCGGCTCTGGCAGGCCGACCGGTTCGTGGCCTGGTCGCTGGTCACGATCGGGGCGGCGCTCGTGGTCGGGTTTCTGGTGAAGTTCATGGCGATGGGGGGCGTGGCCTTCCTCGCCAGCGTGGTCGCCTCCCAGCCCTTCTGGATCACCGGCGCCGCCCCCACCTACGACCAGTGGGTGGAGCTGGCCGCCCTGCTCGTCATCGCCTGCATGCCGGTCGGCGGCTGGAGCGGGCTCGACTATTTCCTGCGGTCGTGCTGCCCCTGGCGGCGCGGACGGACAACCACCGAGGTGCGCGGATGAATCTCACCGAAGGCCAGAAACAGATCGGCAAGGACAACTTCCGCGACGTGATCGAGATCACGCGCCGCGATTTCCTCGGCGGCGCCGTGGCGGCCGGCCTCGCCTCGGGCGTGGGGCTCGGCTCGCTCTACTTCGGCTACGGCCGCAGCGTGGGCAATCCGCTCCGCGTCGGCTTCCTCGGCACCGGCGACGAGGGGAGCGTGCTCCTCGGCGCCCACACCCCCGACTATCTCCAGGTGGTCGCGATCGCCGACATCCGCCCCTACAACGTCTTCCGGGCGTTCCATGGCGACTCCTCGAGCCCCAGCGCCAACACCGCCCGCCCCGGGCTGATGGCGAAGTACGGCTGGAAGAGCGAGGACGAGGCGCGCAAGAACGTCAAGGTTTACGGCGCCTACGAGGAGCTGCTGGCCGATCCCGACATCGAGGCGGTGGTGATCGCGCTGCCGCTGCACCTCCACGCCCCGGCGGCGGTGAAGGCGATGCGGGCCGGGAAGCACGTCCTCACCGAGAAGCTGATGGGCCACTCGATCCACGAGTGCAAGGAGATGTCGCGGGTGTCGCGGGAGACGGGCAAGATCCTCGCCACCGGCCATCAGCGCCACTACAGCATCCTCTACGACAACGCCGTCCACACCATCGGCAAGGCGAAGCTCCTCGGCGACATCCACTCCATCCGCGCCCAGTGGCACCGGGGCAATCTCCCCGGGAAGGATTCCTGGAAGCCCGCCATGCCGGGCGACGAGGGCTCGCTCAAGAAGCTCGCCGGCTGGAAGAAGGAGCTCGAGAACGCGAAGCCCGCCGACATCGCCGGCCTGCAGAAGAAGATCGCCCAGGCGGAGGCCCAGATCCTCGACAAGGACGTCGACGCGGCGAAGTTCGGCTACCTGTCGATGACGCTCCCCGACGGCTCGACCCGCGCGCCGCTGGAGGAGCTGATCCGCTGGCGCCTCTGGAACCGCACCGGCGGCGGCCTGATGGCCGAACTCGGCAGCCACCAGCTCGACGCCGCCGGGATCTTCGTCTCGGCGATGCGGGGCGACGGCACGAAGGTCAAGCCGCTCACGGTGACCGCCGTGGGTAACCGGAGCATCTTCCCGGCCGACCGCGAGATCGACGACCACGTCTACTGCATGTACGAGTACCCCGCCCCGGGCTACGAGGAGGACCAGAACAAGAAGGTGGTGGTCACCTACTCCTCGATCAACGGCAACGGCTTCGGCGACTACGGCGAGGTGGTGATGGGCACCAAGGGCACGCTGGTGCTGGAGCGCGAGCAGGAGGTGATGCTCTACAAGGACAGCGCCAAGGACACACGCGTCACCGTCGCCAAGGCGAAGGACGGCGCCCCCACCCTCGACACCACCGAGAGCGGCGGCAGCAAGACCGCCGCCGCCGCCGGGCCGGGCGGCGAGGGGGCCCCGCCGTCGCGGGGCTACACCGAGGAACTCGAGCACTGGGCCTGGTGCATCCGCAACCCCGATCCCGAGAACCAGCCGCGCTGCAAGCCGGAGGTGGCGATCGCCGACGCCGTGATCGCGCTGGTGAGCAACATCGCCCTGGCGAATCCGTCCACGCGGGCCCGGATCGACTTCAAGCCGGAGTGGTTCGACATCGCCTCCGACGAGACGCCGGAGGGGATCGCCCCCGACGTGAACCGCGACATCTACCGCGGCTGACCGCCCCCGCCGGCGCCCGGCCGGCGGGCCGTCATCGCGGCACGGCGTGTTCGAGGAGGAAGGCGACCACCGGCGCGGGATCGTCGAGGCCGTGGGGGTGGTGGCCGACGCCCGGCTTGTGGATCACCTCGATCGTCCCGCCGAGGGCCCGGTAGCGTTCCTCCACCACCAGCGCGTTCTCGGCCGGTGGCACGACGTCGTCGGCGTCGCCGACGACGTGGACGAGCGCCACGCCCGCGTCGGCGAGGGGGCCGAGGGTGTCGACGGGGTTCCCCTTCCAGGCCAGTGCCGCCGCGTCGTCGGCGAAGCCGTGGAGCCGTTTCATCTCCGCCCAGTCGGCCGGGCTCCCTTTTCCCGCACGGCCGACGGCGATCCCCCCCGGCCAGCTGCGCACGTCGCAGACCCCCGCGTCGCCGTAGATCACGCTCACCTTCCCGGGGTGCTCCGCCGCGAAGCGGTGGGCGTAGAGGCTGCCGCGCGAGATGCCGATCAGCGCCGGCCTGGGGGCGAGCCCGCGGCGGACGAGCTCGTCGTGGAACCGCTCCAGCCGTGCGACGGCCGCGGGGCAGCCGAAGGTGTTGCCGACGTCGAGGAAGGCGTGATGGAAACCTGCCGCCACCAGCGCCGGCGCCGCGCAGCGTTCCGTGAAGGCGTCGGGGAACATCATGCACCAGCTCCAGGGATTCCCCGGAAGCGGTCGCTCGGGCACCGCCACCCACGCCTCGGCGCCCTCGAAGCGGAAGCGATGGCGGAGGTGGCCGTGCCAGCGGTCGCTCTCGGCGCCGGCGAAGTCGAGGTCGGCCGCCGCGGCACCGGCCCCGATGGCGCAGGCCGCCACGAGCAGCGACCACCGGCAGCCGGCCTGCACCGGCGCGAGGAACGGACGCATGCTGGCAACTCCTTCGGGCTCGTTCAGCCGATGTCGAAGAGGCGCGGGAGGGGGGCGTCGGCCGGGAGGCCGAGGATCCGGCGCAGCTCCGCCAGATCGTCGTCGTCGAGCGACACGAACACCACCGGATCCTGAACGAGGTCGGGGTTCACGAGGCGGTAGCCCGTCACGCGCCCCCCCTCGAGCATCGGCGCCCGGCCGTAGCCGTACATCATCGCGTCGACGGAATCGAAGAAGTCGACGAGGGCGACGGAGTCGGGGAGCGGGCGGCGGACGTAGTACAGCTCGATCACGTCCTTCCAGAAGTGGGGGACGAACTTCTCCCCGAAGTCGGCGATCCCGTAGCGGTCGCGGTTGGTGCCGGCGATGCAGGCGGGGAGGGCCACGAGCGTGGCGCCCGAGCGGGCGCTGCCCCGCTCGAGCGCCTGGCCGAGGTTCTCGAGGAAGTCGGCGCTGAAGCAGTCGTCGCAGACGATCACCATGTGGGAGAGGTCGATCGTCGGCGGGCCGGACTCCGGCACGCGGTTGGCGGCGCCGCCGAGGAGGGCGGCGGCCAGGCGGGCGCAGGGGATGGAGTAGCTCTGGATCTCGTCCTTGAGGCCGTGGCCGAGGACCACCACCGTCGTCGGCCGGCCGTCGCGGGCCGCCCGGTTGACCGCCTCGAGGAATCCCTCCGCGGTGGCCTCCTTCGTGTCGGGGCCGGTGGGGCCCCCCTGCCCCTGCTTCCAGACCTCCGCCGGCGCGCCGTAGGCCGCGGCGATGGTGGTGATCTCCTTCGGGTCGAGGCCTCGGTCGGGGTCGAGGAGGCCGATGACGCGGCGGTCGGCGCCGAGGACGACCTGCTCGGCGTGGGCGTCGCGGAGGCGCTCCACGAAGCCGGCCAGGTCGCCGAGCGCCGCGATGCGGCCCTCGGCGCCGAGCGTCTCGAGGGAGGCGGCGTGGCGCGCGGCGAGGAGCCAGAGGGTCGGCTCGATCTGCCGCCATTCGCGGTCGTCGACGTCGATGAGGGCGCGGATCCGCGGCGCGTCGTCACGCGCGAAGGCGGCGAAGTCCGCGTCGGGCCCCACCGCCGTCGCCGCCCCGGCGAGCCATCCGCCGGCGACGGTCAGGCAGACGCCCGCCAGGCGGGGGATGGTCAGGCGGGGGCGGCGGGCGAGTGGCCCGGCGGCGGTGCGTGGGGAGGGAGTGGCGTTCATCACGGCATGGGGGCGGCGCGGGGCGGAGGCCGAGCGGAATCCGACGTCGAGGCGGGGCGAAAGATACCGCATCGCCCGGTCAGCCACACCACCGCCGCGACGGCCCGCCGGCTCGCCCCTCCGGCCCACCGGCCGCCCCTCCGGCCCGCCGGCCGCGGCGGCCGTGCCGTGGGGCGCGGAGCGGCTGGAGAGTTGACCGAGGCCGTGCCGATGCGTACTGTACGTGCGTATACATTCTTCTGGCGAGGCATGGGCCATGGCGACGCACGGCATGCACGACACGGTGCACGACACTGGGCTGCATCACGGCACCGGGCTGCATCACGACACGGGCCCGGCGGCAGATCCCCCGGCCGGCTTCCACGACGGTTCCGGAGCAGTGCGGGAGGGGGGGCTGATGACGCAGCGCGGGGATGGCGTGCCGTGGGAGCGGCTCACGCGTCTGGTGGCTCCGCCGACCCCCTGGGGCCCCCCCTCCACCAGCGGCTTCCGGGGGCTCGACCGCCTGCTTCCCGCCGGGGGCATCTGCCGCGGGAGCCTCGTCGAATGTGCTCTCGGAGCCGCCTCTACCCGGTAGTGTAACGGTAGCTCCGCGGGCGGGGCCTCCCCGCCCCCCGGGGCCATGCTAGCACGCCGCCGACG
>CAISKG010000219.1 GCA_903885855.1 uncultured Planctomycetaceae bacterium | reverse complement strand
GCCGGCATCCGCCTCGGCTCCCGCGGCGCCGATGGCCGGATCCCCGCCGGCCCCCTGCGCGGCCTCGGGGGGACGCGGCGCGGGGGGGAAGAGCCACGCCTGGAGGAGCTGGGTGCCGAGGATGATCGCGAACGCGACCAGCGCGAATTGGACGTGACGGCGTTCCACGAGCGGACCGGGGGAGACGGAGGAGGCGGGGGAGGCAGACGCTCAGCGGCCGAGCAGGAGCCGGTCGCCGAGGTAGTTGTCGAGGTCGGCGATGGCGTGGATCTTCCGGCAGGTGACCTCGGCGGGATAGGGGAGGCGGCGGAACCGCACCACCACGTCGTCGCCGTCCGCCCCGTGCTCCACGATGGCGTAGCTCGAGCGCGGATCACCGTCGCGCGGCTGCCCCACCGAGCCGACGTTGACCATCGCCTTCGGCTCCGGCAGCGTGCGCCGCCATTCCTCGCCGCCGGCGGGGATCGGCGGCGACTCGAAGTCGGGCGCCGTGGTGAACACCCCGGGGATGTGGGTGTGGCCCTGGAAGCAGTAACGCCGCACCAACTCGAAGATGTGCTCCATCTTGAGGGGGTTGTAGATGTCCTCGGGGAACACGTACTCCTCCACCGGACGGCGCGCCGATCCGTGCACGAAGAGCAGCTGGCCGTCGACGTGGGTGCGGGGGAGCTCGCCGAGCCAGTCCATGAGCCGGTCGGCCGCGTGCTTGGGGTTGGCGTCGTGGTGGTCGATCTGGGCCCGCGTCCACTTGATCGCGCGCTCCGCGCCGACGTTGAAGCCGTCGGGGTCGAACAGCGCCCCCTGATCGTGGTTGCCCAGCAGCACGACCTCGCAGTGGTCGCGCACGAGCTTGAGGCACTCGCAGGGGTTGGGCCCGTAGCCGATGACGTCCCCCAGGCAGGTGATCGCATCCACCTTCTGCCGCTCGATGTCGGCGAGCACGACCTGGAGGGCCTCCAGGTTGCCGTGGATGTCGCTGATGATGGCCCGCTTCACGCCTGCCTCGTCCCCCGAGTCGTCCGCTGCGGTCGGCCACACGCCGGGGCGAGCCCCGCGACGATGGCCGGTTCCCGAACAAGGGCGCCGGGTGGTACTGTTCCGGTGCGGCGTCGGCCTCGCCGACCATGCCGGCCTTCCCGGCGACCGGGCGGACCGTCCTCATCACGCCAGATGCGGGCACAACGACACCTTTGAGGGTAAGGACGCGTGGGGGAAGGGTCAAGCGATCCGGCCGCAGCCCGGCCCGGGGGGGGCCACGCCCATGGGACCAGGATCCTGGCCATCGACACGAGCCTTCCCGAGGGAAGCGTGGCGGCCGCCGAGGGGGCCCGCGTGGCGGAGGTGCGCTTCGCCCCCGCGCAGGCCCACGCCCGGCGCATCGCCGCGGCGCTGGAGGAGGCCGCGGCGGCGCTCGACTGGCGCGTCGCGGACGCCGGGGTGGTGGCGGTGGTGCGTGGTCCCGGGTCGTTCACCGGCCCGCGCGTCGGCATCAGCACCGCCAAGGGTCTGGCCTGGGCGGCCGGGATCCCGCTGGTGGCGGTGTCGGGGTTCGAGGTGGTGGCCGACATGGCCGGCGTGACCGGCGAAGCGGTCCATGCGGCCTTCGACGCCGGGCGGGGCGAGGTCGTCGCCGCGGTGATCGCCCCCGACCGCGCCGCGCCCACGGGCTGGTCGGTCGGTCCGACGCGTCTGGTCCCCCTCGCCGCATGGATCGCCTCGCTCCCCGCCGGCGCGGTCGTCACCGGCCCCGGGCTCGATCTGCTCCCCTCGGTCGCGGAGGAACGCGGCGACCTGCGGATCGTCGCCGGGGCGGCGCGGCGCCCCTCGGCCACGGCCGTCGTCCGGCTGGCGGAGCGCCTCGCCGCCGCGGGGCGGGTGGTCGACCCCGCCGGAATCGTGCCCGACTACAGCCGGCCGAGCTACGCCCAGGAAAACCCGTCCCACCCTTCCCGATGACCTCGCGGGGGACGTAGAGTCTTGCTCGCAGCGGGGCCCCGCCGACGGGGAGGCCCGCGGTGCCCCAGGCCGACGCCGCGGACCTTCGTCCCCGACGGCCCACCCAACGCAGGACAGGACCCCAGGACCGGAACCCATGATCCGTCCGATCACGAAGCTCCTCGTCGCCAACCGCTCCGAGATCGCCATCCGGGTGTTCCGCTCCGCCCACGAGCTGGGCATCCGCACCGTGGCGATCTACGCCCACGAGGACCGCTTCGCCCTCCACCGCTTCAAGGCCGACGAGGCGTACGTGGTGGGGCGGCCGGGCGAGCCGATCCGATCCTATCTCGACATCCCCGGGATCGTGGCGCTGGCCCGCGAGCACGGCGTGGACGCGATCCACCCCGGCTACGGGTTCCTGTCGGAGAACCCGCAGTTCGCCGCCGCCTGCGCCGAGGCGGGGATCGTGTTCGTGGGGCCGCGGGTCGAGCTCCTCGAGACGCTCGGCGACAAGACCGCCGCCCGCGACCTCGCCCGGAGGGCGGGCGTGCCGATCCTGGCCGGCAGCTCCGAGCCGGTCACCAGCCTCGCCGACGCCCGGCGCATCGCCCGCGAACTGGGCTGGCCGGTGATCCTCAAGGCGGCCCACGGCGGCGGCGGCCGCGGGATGCGCGTGGTCCACGGCGAGGACGAGCTCGCGGTGGCCCTCGAGAGCGCGCAGCGCGAAAGCAAGACCGCCTTCGGCAGCGCGAAGGTGTTCGTGGAGAAGTTCATCCAGCGGGCGCGGCACATCGAGGTGCAGCTGCTCGGTGACCTCCACGGCAATCTCGTCCACCTCTTCGAGCGCGACTGCT
>CAISKG010000218.1 GCA_903885855.1 uncultured Planctomycetaceae bacterium | reverse complement strand
GTGGCGGTGCCCATGGCCGCGAGCGCCTGGCTGCCGCCGGTGAGCGCGCTGGGCCACGCCGGGCGGATCGTCTCCGGGCGCGTGCGCGGCTGCGCGGCGGTGGCGCTGTGCGGCCGCGTCCACGCCTACGAGGGCTGCGACGACGCGACGCTCGGCCGCGGCGTGGCGCTGCTCGCGGCGCTCGGTGCGCGCGCGGTGCTCCTCACCAACGCCGCCGGGGGGCTGCGGCCCGACATGGTGGAGGGGGAGATCCTCGTCATCGAAGACCACCTCGACCTCGTGCGCCGCCCCGGCGCGGCCGCTTCCTGCGGCCCGGCGGACGCGGCCGGCGTTCCAGTCCCGGCCCGCGCCGCGCGCGGCGACGCCTGCCTGGTGCAGCGGGCCGTGGATGCCTCCAGGCGCGCCGGCGTGGCGGCGCGGGCGGGGGTCTACGCGCGCGTGCTCGGCCCCACCTACGAGACGCGCGCCGAATACCGCTTCCTGCGTCGGGCCGGCGCCGACGCCGTCGGGATGTCGACGGTGCCCGAGATCCTCGAGGCGCGGCGGCTGGGGATGGAGGTCGTGGCGCTGTCGGTGATCACGAACGTGGCTCGCCCCGACGCCGCGCGGGCCACGCTGGCCGAGGACGTCTGCCGGGTGGCCGCCGGCGCGGAGGCGGGGGTGTGGGGGGTGATCGAGGCGCTGGCCGACCGGCTCGGCGCGGGGGCCGCGACGACGGCCGGGGAGGCACGATGAGCGGCGGCGGGACGATCATCCTCACCAACGACGACGGCATCGACGCGCCGGGGCTCGTGGCCCTCGAGCGCGCGGCCGCGGGGCTGGGGCTGCGCTGCGTGGTGGTGGCGCCGGCGGAGTGCCATTCCGGCGGCGGTCACCGCGTCACGACGCACCGGGCGCTGGCGGTGCGCGAGGCGGGGCCGGGGCGCTACGCCATGGAGGGGACGCCGGCCGACTGCACGCGCCTGGCGATCGCGCGGCTGGCGCCGGAGGCGCGGATCGTGCTCTCCGGCATCAATCACGGCGGCAATCTCGGCATCGACGTCTGGCTCTCCGGCACCGTGGCGGCGGCGCGCGAGGCGGCCCTCCACGGTCTCCGCGCCGTGGCCGCCTCGCAGTACCGCGGCCGCGACGCCGTCATCGACTGGGAGCGGGCGGCGGCCTGGCTGGCGCCGGTGGTGGCCTCGGTGCTCGCCGCCCCGCAGCGGGCCGGGGAGTTCTGGAACGTCAATCTCCCCTCGGTGGCGCCCGCTGGGCGGGCGCCGGAGGCGGTCGAGTGCCCGGTCGATCCCTCCCCGTTCGCGCTGGAGTTCCGCGATTCGCCGGAGGGGTTCCACTGGGCCGCCGACTACCACCGCCGGCCGCGCCTGCCGCGGCACGACGTGGAGGTCTGCTTCGGCGGCGACATCGCCGTCTCGCGCCTCCGCGTCACCTGACGCGGGGCTCAGCCGCCGCGGGCCTGGCAGACGGAGAGATCGGCGTCGAAGACGCGCACGCGCTCCCAGGCGTCGGCGTGCTCGGCGATGAAGATCTCGTGGCGCTCGGCCTGCTGGTAGGCGTCGTGGGCGGCGTGGGAGTCGAAGACGATGTGCAGCGCCACCTGCCAGTCGCGCTCGTTGACCTCGCGGTCGTAGTCGGCGCAGGTGCCGACCGCGAAGACCAGCTCGCCGGGGTGGCCGGCGAGGTGCGTGCGGCAGCCCTCCACGAGCCGGGCCACGGCGGCGGGGGAGCGGTCCTTCAAACGGAAGAAGACGGAATGGGCGAGCATGGCGGCGGGATCCTCCCTCGGGGGCCGGTGCGGAGCCCCGCGGGGAGCGATCATCGCCGACCGCGCCGCGGCCGTCGAGGGGCCGGACGGAGCGCGACTGGCTCCGGACCGCATAGCCGATGTGCACATGAGGCCCGCTGGTCCGCCCCGTCATGCCGATGGTCCCTATCGTGTCGCCGACATTAACCCTGTCGCCGTTCTTGAAAAACCGCTTGTCAAGATGGCAGAAGAAGACGACGGCATTGTC
>CAISKG010000217.1 GCA_903885855.1 uncultured Planctomycetaceae bacterium | reverse complement strand
GTAGTGGTATTGATTTTTTCCCGCTGGTCCAGCGCGTGGAGGGCGCTGAGCAGGGCGGTGCTGCTTTCGTAGCGTTGGAATCGCCGTCGGGGCGCTCGCCGGAGAATCGCGTGGCCAGGACGCCGGCGTCGTAGCCGCGCTCGCGGAGGAAGCGCGCGAAGGCGTCGCACTGGCCGTGCGTGACGAGCACTCGCCCCGCCCCCGTGGCCTCGACGGCGGCGACGAGGGCGGGGAAGTCGGCGTGGTCGGAGAGGACGAAGCCGCGCTCGAAGCCGCGGCGGCGCCGCACCCCGCGCACGGTCATCCAGCCCGAGGCCTGGGCGATGCTCGTCTCCCCGAAGGCGCGCAGCCACCCCCCGGCCGCGGCCGACGGAGGGGCGATCACCAGCCCACGGCCCCCGCCCACGCGTCGCGCGCGCGGCGCCACGTCGTCGATCGGCGGCAGGCGCACGCCGCTGTCGCGGTAGGCGCGCACGAGCTTCGTCACCGCGCCGTGGGCGAAGATCGGCCCGATCGTGGGATCGACCATGGCGGCGAGGCGCTGGGCCTTGCCGAGGGCGTAGGCCAGGAGCACGCTCGTCCGGCCGGCGTCGCGGTTGGCCCGCCACCAGGCGTCGATCTCGGCGGCCACCTCGGCCGGCTCCGGCCAGCGGTACACCGGCAGTCCGAAGGTCGACTCGGTGACGAAGACGTCGCAGCGCACCGGCTCGAAAGGCGCGCAGGTCGGGTCGGGGGCGAGCTTGTAGTCGCCGCTGACGACCCACACCCTGCCGCCGTGCTCGACGCGCACCTGCGCCGATCCGAGCACGTGCCCCGCGGGATGGAGCGAGACGCGCGTCCCGCCGAGCGTCACCCCCTCGCCGTAGCGGACGGCGTCGATCGTGGCCGTGGGGCCGAGCCGCGTGCGGAAGACGTGCTTGCCGGCCGCGGCGCACAGGTAGCGGCCGCAGCCCGGCCGCGCGTGGTCGGCATGGGCGTGCGTGACGACCGCCCGGGGCACCGGCCGCCAGGGATCGATCCAGAAGTCGCCGGCGCGGCACCACAGCCCGGCGTCGGTCACCTCGAGAAGATCGTCCATCGCGCCGCGCCTCCCGCGGTTCCCGGGAAACCGCTGCCGAGGAGCGAGCGTAACGTGCCGGGGGAAAAGTCTCCCCTCACCCCGTGGCCAGGGGCGATCGGCGGCGACCCGCCGGGATCAGCGGTAGGCCTGGTTGCCCACGGCGGGGAAGCGGTAGCCCCCCATGCCGAGCGGGGCGTAGGTGGGCCAGTCGCCCGGACGGACGCCAGGCGGCAGGCCGAAGAGCTTCCACGTCGGCGTGCCCGGGAGCGTCGGGGGCACGAAGTACTTCGGCCGCTGCGTGCGGCCGGTGACGTACGGGGAGAGCCCGGGCAGGAAGGGCGCCTGCCGGCGCGGCTCGCCGTGCCCCATCGGCTTTTCCCGGCCCACGCCGCGCGGTTCGCCCCAGCCGGTCTTGGGCATCATCGGCGGCCCGTCCCCCGTGGCGGGGCCGTCGGCCCGGCTCACCGCGACGGCCAGCAGGACGATCACCAGCGACACCACCACCACCCGCAGGGCCCGGCCGCCGTCGCCGGGATCGGCCCACCAGGAAACCAGGGTCCGGCCTGAGGAAGAGAGCATGGTTCGCTTCGGGGCGGTTGGGGAGGGGGGGGCGGCGCGCGCGGCCCCGACGG
>CAISKG010000216.1 GCA_903885855.1 uncultured Planctomycetaceae bacterium | reverse complement strand
CTGCCGCTCGGCGGCGAGGGCCTGCTGGTCGCCGACGTGCCCCTGCTCGAGGGCGAGACGCCAACCGTCCGCTGGCGCTGGGCCCTGCCCGCCGCCTGCGGCCTCGTCCTGGTGGGCCTCGTCACGGCCGGCAGGCTGCGCAGGCTGGGCGGCCTGCTCGGCTGATTCCGGACCGGCCGGGGTGTCCCGAGGCGAGGCGGGCTTGCGGTCAGGGCCGGCCGTTTGGGATAGCCCCCGTGGTCGGCCGCCTGGCGGACGTCCCCGGGGGACTCCGGGCCATCCCTGCAGGCCCTCTCGGTTCCCGTTTCCAGCATCCCGGAAGAAGCACGCGTCGATGCGGATGCCCAAGCTCTTCAAGCCGTCGCGGCACGAGCGGCCGCGGGCCCTGCCGCCCGATCTCGACGCCGACATGCGGACGCTCATCGAGACGGTCGCCCCCTTCACCATGACCAGCCCCGAGCGGCTGATGGCGCTGCGGGACGCGGTGCGGCACGTCTGTCGCCATCAGATCGCGGGTGACATCGTCGAATGCGGCGTCTGGCGGGGAGGCAGCATGATGGCCGCCGCCCTCGCCCTGATGCAGCTCGGCGAGCGACGCATGCTGCACCTGTTCGATACCTTCGAAGGCATGCCTCCGCCCGGAGACCTCGACCGCGACATCGCGGGCCTGGCGGCCGCGGGCCTGCTCGCCGCCGAGGATCGCCGCACCGGTGACACGTGGGCGTGGAGTCCCCTCGAGGACGTGCGGGCGAACGTGCTCTCGACCGGCTACCCGGCCGACCTGGTCCGCTTCGTGCCGGGGCGGGTCGAGGAGACCATCCCCGGGCACGCGCCCGAGCAGATCGCCATCCTGCGGCTCGACACCGACTGGTACGAGTCGACGCGGCACGAGCTCGAGCAGCTTTTTCCCCGGCTGGCGGTGGGGGGTGTGCTGATCATCGACGATTACGGCCACTGGCAGGGCGCCCGCCGCGCCGTCGACGAATACCTGGCGGCGACCGGCACGCGGCTGTTCCTGTCCCGGATCGACTACACCGGCCGGCTGGCGATCAAGATCGACCGCTGAGCAGCCCCAACCCCGGCATGCCAATCGTGATCCGTTTCGGGCCCGCCCGCATCGCGCCGCCCCGACCGCTGCTGAACCTCGGCTGCGGCGCGCGGCGGCATCCCGATTGGACCAACGTCGATCTCGTGCCGGCGGGCCCCGACGTCATGGCCTGCGATCTCCGCCGCCCGTTGCCCTTCGCGGCGGGTAGCTTCCGGGGCGTCTACGCCGCGCACGTGCTCGAGCATCTCGAGCCGCTCGAGGCACGGCGGGTGCTGGCCGAGATCCATCGGCTGCTGGCCCCGGAGGGCGTGGTGCGGATCGTGGTGCCGGATCTCGAGGGCGTCGCCCGGGCCTACCTCGCGAGCCTCGAGCGGGCGGCCTCCGAGGCCAGCCCGGAGGCCCGTTGGGAGCATCGCTGGATGACGGTCGAACTGCTCGACCAGCTCGTGCGGGCGGCGCCCGGAGGGCTGATGCGGCGCTGGTGGTCGTGCGATCCGGTGCCCGCCCGCGCCTTCATTGAGCGCCGGCTCGGGCAGGAGGCGGCCGCCGGCATCGCCGCCGCAGCGGCCGCCCGCGAGACCGGGGGCGAGCCGCCGCTGGCCCCCGCCGCCATCTTCCGGGCCGAGCCTGCCCCGCCCCGGGCCTTCGCCCGCTACGTCGCCCGCGGCGAGCGGCACCGCTGGATGTACGACCGCGTGTCGCTCGCCGACCTGCTCGCCGAGGCGGGCTTTCGGGACGTCGTCCCCTGTGATGCGATCGGCTCGCGGATCCCGGGCTTCGCCGCCGCCCGCCTCGATGCGGACGAGCAGGGCCGCCCCCGGAAGCCCGATTCGCTCTATGTGGAGGGGGTGCGGCCGTGAGCGACCGTCACGACCACCAGCGGACGCGGATCGCCTGCCGGGCCACGCACGCCGGGCG
>CAISKG010000215.1 GCA_903885855.1 uncultured Planctomycetaceae bacterium | reverse complement strand
GCGCCGCCGCGACGAGCCGCTCGTCGGGCGCGAGGCCCAGCCGCGTGCCGAGCGACGCGGCGGCCGGCGGCGCAGCCGACCCGCCGAACAGCGGGAGGGCCAACGGCGGGTCGGGGCGGGCGGCGGACACGGGGGCGGTTTCCGATTGGAAAACCGTAGGTTACCGGAGGCCGGCGGGGGGACCGGGTCGTTTTTTCAATGCCACCCTTGTCCGCCGGAGGCGGCCCGGGCCGGGGGGCGGCACGCCCGCCGCGACGGACTCGGGGAAAACCGGGTGGTGACGGTCGTGCCGAGGGGAGGGTGCCCCGCGCCGCCGGCTTGGCACGGAAACTGCAATCCCGCACTCCCCGTGGCCGACCATTCGCAATCGCTCCAGAGAGGCGTACACTTGGACGCCGAACCGGTTTTCTCCGCCGTGTCGCGGGCCGCTGATCCCGGCCCGACGGCCGCGGGGGCAGAAAGCCGGGGACGTACCGGAGAACTTTTTCGCCCCGTCGCCGTTTTTCAAACGTGGACAGGTCGAGCGGTGGTCCGGCGGCCGGTTCCAGCGAGCGCGACAGCGCCCCGCGGGATGCCGGCGGACAGGATTGAGGTGCCGGAGGGAACGGGCATCGCGCTCAAGCGTGCGTCCGTGAGACGCACGGCGGTGCTGGACGGCCCTTCGGCTGGAGAATACTTCGACCCATGGCCATCAAGGCCGGTTCGTCGACGGTTTCGCGCCCGCTGGGGTGGAAGAGTCCCGATCGTTCCCCGGAATCAGGCGCCTGCGTTTCCCCGGCAGACGGCAGTCCCCAGGCGGACGACCCTTCTGCCCCGAGACCCGCCGGTGGCGGTGTCTCCGGCGACTCCCGCGTCGATCGCGGTGTCTCTCCGCGGGGGATGTGCCCCCGCCTCGCCCCGCCCCGGTGCCTCCTGCCCGGGCAGCTCCTTCCCGGCCCGGCCCGCGCCGCCGCGCGGATCTTCGGTCCGGGGCCGCTCCAGGCGCGCCCTTCCTGCCGCGGTTCCTTCGGGGCGTCGGGGCCGCGGACGCCGCCGTGACGGCGTTCCCCTGATCGCGCCATGTCCACCGCTACCAACCGCTCCCGCCCGGCGACGCGCCGGGCCGGCAGCCGTCGATCGGTGACGTCGCCCCTCCCCCGTGCTGCCGGAGCGTCCGGTGGCGGGGAGGGACGTCACCCCCACCTGGCCGACGCACGCGTCTGCGCCCCGGCCTGAATCCGCGAATCATTCCATGGAGATCAAGTCGATCCGTGCCCTGCGCGGCCCCAATCAGTGGACCCGCGTCCCGGTGCTCGAAGCCGTGGTCGATCTCGGCAGGCTCGAGGAGTTTCCCTCCGACACGCTGCCGGGCTTCAACGATCGGATCATGGCGTGGCTGCCGTCGATGATCGAACACCGCTGCTCGATCGGCGAGCGCGGCGGTTTCTTCCAGCGCCTGCGCACGGGCACGTGGATGGGCCACGTCCTCGAGCACGTGACGATCGAGCTGCAGGCGCTGGCCGGCGAGATCGTCGTCGGCTTCGGCAAGGCCCGTGAGACGGCCGTCCCCGGCGTCTACAAGGTGGTGGTGGCGTACGAGGAGGAGACGTTCGCCGTCGAGTGCATGCACGCGGCGCACCGGCTGATCATGGCCGCGATCGCCGACGAACCCTTCGATCTGGCCGCGGAGATCAAGCGTCTGCGGGGGCTCCTCCTCGAGGTGCAACTCGGCCCCAGCACGCGCTCCATCGTCCGGGCCGCCGAGGACCGCGGCATCCCCACGCGCCGCCTCACGGATGGGTCGCTCGTGCGCCTCGGCATCGGCGCCAAGCAGCGCCGCATCTGGGCGGCGGAGACCGACCGCACCACCGCCATCGCCGAGTCGATCGCGCAAGACAAGGAGCTCACGCGCAGGCTGCTGTCCGAGGCGGGGATTCCCGTGCCCGAGGGGCGGCCCGTCGCCGACGCCGCCGACGCCTGGGCGGCCGCCGAGGACGTCGGCACGCCGGTCGTCGTCAAGCCGCGCTACGGCAACCAGGGGCGCGGGGTGAGTGTGAACCTCACCACGCGCGAGGAGGTGGAGGCGGCGTTCGCGGTGGCCCGGGCGGAGGAATCGACGATCGTCGTGGAACGCTCCTGCCGCGGCCACGACTACCGCCTGCTCGTCGTGGGCGGGGCGCTGGTCGCCGCGGCGCGGCGCCATCCGCCCGTGGTCACCGGCGACGGGACCGCGACGGTGCGGGATCTGGTGGCGAAGGTCAACGAGGATCCGCGGCGCTGCGCCGACCATGCCGGCAGCCTCTCGCCGGTGCCCCTCGACGAGGTGGCGCTGGCGGTGCTCCGCGAGCAGGGGCTCGATCCCGACGCGGTGCCCGAGGCGGGGCGCGTGGTCCTGCTGCGCAAGAGCGCCAATCTCAGCACCGGCGGCACCGCCGAGGACGTGACCGATCTGGTCCATCCCGAGGTCGCCGCGCGGGCCGTCGAGGCGGCGCGGGTGGTGGGGCTCGACGTCGCCGGCATCGACTGCGTGGCCGAGGACATCACGCGGCCGCTGGAGACGCAGGGGGGCGTGTTCATCGAGGTCAACGCCGGCCCCGGCCTGCGCATGCACCTGGAGCCGACCGTCGGCAAGCCGCGCGACGTCGGGGCGGCGATCGTCGACACGCTCTTCCCCCCCGGCGACGAGGGGCGCATCCCCGTGGCCGCGGTCACCGGCACCAACGGCAAGACGACGGTCGTGCGCCTCCTGTCGCACATCGCCGCGGTCGGCGGGGCGACCGTCGGCACGACCTGCACCGAGGGGATCTGGGTCGGCGGGCGGAAGATCGACAGCGGCGATTGCAGCGGCCCGCAGAGCGCCCGGCGCGTGCTGGCCAATCCGTCGGTGACGACCGCCGTCCTCGAGACCGCCCGCGGGGGCATCCTCCGCGAGGGCTGCGGCTTCGACGAATGCGACGTGGCGGTGGTGACGAACATCGGCTCGGGAGACCACCTCGGCCTCAACGAGATCGACACGCCCGAGAAGCTCGCCTGGGTGAAGGGGTCGATCGTCTTCGCCACCCGCAAGAACACCGGATCGGCCGTGCTCAACGCGGCCGACCCGCTGGTGGTGGACATGGAGAAGTGGGCCCGCGGGCCGGTGGTCTTCTTCGCACGCGATCCCGAGCTGCCGGTGCTGGCCCAGCACCTCGCCCGGGGCGGCCTGGCCGCCACGG
This sequence comes from uncultured Planctomycetaceae bacterium, assembly GCA_903885855.1. Classification (GTDB taxonomy): domain Bacteria; phylum Planctomycetota; class Planctomycetia; order Pirellulales; family UBA1268; genus QWOP01. The sequence goes on along the minus strand of CAISKG010000215.1, from coordinate 4,209 downwards.
TGCGCGACGGCTGGATCGTGCTCTGCGACGGCCCGCGCGAGACGCGGCTGGCCCAGCTCGACCGGGTGCCGATCGTCCACCGCGGGGCGATCGGATTCCAGGTCGACAACGTCCTCGCCGCCGCGGCCGCGGCCTGGCGGCTGGGGGTGCCGCTGGAGCTGGTGCGGCTGGGGCTCGAGACCTTCCCCGCGGGGATGACCGGCTCCCCCGGGCGCTTCAATCTCCTCTCCCTCGACGGCGCCGGGATCGTGTGCGACTACGGCCACAATCCCGCCTCGCTCGAGCAGATCTGCGAATGCATCGCCAAGCTGCCCCACGACCGCCTCACGGCCGTCTACTCGGCCGCCGGCGACCGGCGCGACGACGACATCGTGGCGCAGGGGCGGATGCTCGGGCGCCTCTTCGGACGCGTCGTGGTCTACGAGGATGCCTACCTCCGCGGCCGCCAGCCGGGGGAGATCACGCGCCTGCTCGCGCAGGGGGTGCGCGAGTCGATGCCGTCGGGCCGGCCGGCAGAGGTCGCCTTCGGGGGCACCTGGCCCGAGGCCGCCGCCCTGGTGCTCGACGCCTGCCGTCCCGGCGACCTGATCCTCCTCCAGCCCGACACCATCGACCAGACGATTCCCTGGCTCCACGCCCGCTACGGGACGCGGCTCAAGGACACCACCTTCGGCGAGCTCGCCGCCGCGCTCACCGTCGGTCCGCACGACCGGCAGCCGGCGCCCGCCGATCCGGTGGAGGTCCGCCCCGGCCGGCTCGGGCGCGGGATCCACGCCCTGCGCGTGATCGTGGCCGGCGAGACGGTGCTCCGCTCCTGGGGGCCGCTGTCGCCCACCCGCTCGCGGCATTCCATGCAGGTCGGCGAGGCGACGCACGTCGTCCCCGAGGGGCCGATCGTCTACACGAACCACTCCTGCGATCCCAACTGCATGGTCCGCGTGCGTGCCGAGAGCCGCGAGATCGCGCTGGTGGCGCTGCGCCGTCTGGAGCCGGGGGAGGAGCTGACGATCGACTACGAGACCTTCGAGTACGAGGTCGACCACCTCTCCGGCCCCTGCACCTGCGGGTCGGCCGGATGCCGGGGGCGCATCATCGGCTACAAGCATCTCCCGGCCGAGGTCAAGGCGCGCTTCGGCGAGATGGCCGCGCCGCACGTCCGGGCGCTCGACGCGCGCGTGGTGCTGTCGCACCGGGTGTGAGCGCCGGGCGGCCTACTTGATGCCCGCGGGGCGGCGGTCGAGCGCGCCGCGCACCCCGAGCTGCTCGGGGTGGCGGGCGATTTTGTCGGTGAACACGCGCACGTCGTCGACGATCGGGCGCAGTTCGCGCGTCAGGTGATTGACGTTGCTGACCGCCTCGGAAAGCTCGTCGTAGACCTTCGGGTCGCGCACCAGCTTGCCGAGCGTGCCCTGCGACTCGCCGAGGGCCTTGGTGAACAGCGCCGCCTGCTGGAGCACCTCGTCGAGGCGGCCGATGGTGCGGTCGATCGAGGCGACCATGTCGCCGCCGCGCTCGCCGAGCGGCCGCGTCAGGCCCTCCAGGTTGCGGAGGTTGCGGTCGGCGGCGGAGACGGTCTCGCCGATCCCCTTGACGGTACCGCGCAGCTCGCCGATCACTTCCGGCAGCGCGCTGATCGTGTCGAGGATCTCCTCGCGGGCGGCGGCGCTGCCCACGACGGCGTTGATGTTGTTCATCGCCAGCGAGAACTCGTCGAGCGCGGTCTCGGTCTTGCGCACCAGCTGCTGGAAGCGGTCGCTGTTGTCGGGGGCCAGAAGCGTGCGGTCGAGGTTCGCCGAGAGGCGCGAGACCGAATCGCTCGCCTGGACCAGCGAGTCGAGGGCCGCGCCCAGCTTCGGTTCGAGCGAGGCGAAGACCTCGAAGGGATTGCGGCTGGTGGCCCCCCGGACGACGTCCTGCGCCCCCACCTTCTCGCGCTGCGGCTGGATCACCCCCGGCACCAGGGAGATCTCGGCGTCGCCGAGGAGCGAGCCCGAGATCCGCGCCTCCTCGTCGCGGTAGATCGGCACGGTGGAGTCGATGTCGGCGATGACGTTCACCCCCCCCTTCTCGTCGAGCGCCACGGTGGCGACGCGGCCGACGAGGATCCCGTTCTTCCGCACCGGGGTGCCGGGGGCGACGCCGCGCGCGTCGGCGAAGTTCATCCGCAGGGCGTAGGTGCGCTGCACGAGGGAGGGGAGGTCGCCGAAGAGGACGATGAGGATCCCGGCGATGATCGCCGTGGCGAGCACCATCACCCCCACGCGGAACTGCATCACGCGGTCATTCACGGCTGGCCTCCCTGTTGTGCGGTGTCGCGCCCGCCGCCGGGGCCCCCCCCGCGGCGCGCCCCGGCCCCTTCGGCGCGTTGCTGCTCGTCGCGCAGCTCGTCGAGGCGGTTGCCGGCCCGCCCCTCGACGAACTGCCGGACGCGCGGATCGCGGCTCGCCGCCAGGTCGGCGGGGGTGCCCTCGAAGACGATCTGCGGCTCGTCGGCGCCGAGGCGGAAGAGCGGATAGAGCATCACGATCCGGTCGGCGACCTTCGTGGCGGTGTGCATGTCGTGGGTCACGACGACGCTCGTCACGCCGCCGCGCCGGCCCACCTTCAGGATCAGCTCGGCGATCACGTCGGTCATGATCGGATCGAGGCCGGTGGTGGGCTCGTCGTAGAGCACCACCGGCGGCTCGAGCGCCAGTGCCCGGGCCAGCCCCGCGCGCTTGCGCATGCCGCCGGAGAGCTGCACGGGCTTCTTGGCGGCCGCGCCGCGCGGCAGGCCGACCTCGGCGAGGAGATCCTCGACGATCTCCCGGATCTGCTCCTCGGGGACGCGCGTATGCTCGCGCAGCGGGAAGGCGATGTTGTCGTGGATCGTGAGGCTGTCGAAGAGCGCCGCCCCCTGGAAGACGAAGCCGTAGCGCGTGCGCAGCCGGGCCAGCTGCCGGTCGCCGAGCCGGCCCAGATCCGTGCCCTCGAAGCGCACCGAGCCGGCGCTGGGGCGCACCAGCCCGATGAGGGTCTTGAGGAGCACGGTCTTTCCGCAGCCGCTCTCGCCGAGGATCACGAGCGTCTCCCCCGGAGCCACGCCGAGCGACACGTCGCGCAGCACCTGCTGCGTGCCGAAGCGCACCGAGAGCCCGGCGGCCTCGAGGACCGGCCCGGTGGAGCGCTCGGAGGTGGTCGGCGACGCCGGCATGGCAGGGGGCTGACGGGGCGGGGCGCGGCTCACAGCAGCCGCCGCGGCCCCTCGGGGCGGAAGAAGTCGTGGACGTTGTTGAGCCACATCCCCAGGAACAGGTCGAGGACGAGGATCAGCACGAAGGAGTGGACGAAGGCGTTGGTCGCCGCCCGGCCCACCCCCTCGGCCCCGGGCTCGCTGTGGAAGCCGTGGTGGCAGCTCACCAGCGCGATGGCGGCGCCGAAGAACAGGCTCTTGAAGATCCCCATCAGGAAATCGAAGGCGTCCACGTACTCGCGCGAGTTGTTCCAGTAGTGGTGGTAGTCGATGCCGAGGAGGAGGTGGGAGTAGAGGTAGCCGCCGAGCACCCCCATGAAGTCGGCCATCACGGTGAGCACGGGGATCAGGATCAGGCAGCCGAGGAAGCGGGGCACCACGAGGTAGTAGATGGGATTGGCCCCCATGCTCTCCAGCGCGTCGATCTGCTCGGTGACGCGCATCGTGCCCAGCTCCGCCGCCATGGCGCTGCCCACGCGGCCGGCGAGCATGGTGGCGGCGAGCACCGGGCCCAGCTCGCGCACCAGCGACAGGTTGATCACCGAGCCGAGGCGCGTCTCGAGCCCCAGCGCCTTGAACTGCGCGAAGCTCTGCACGGCGAGCACCATGCCGATGAACAGGCCCGTCAGCGCCACCACCGGCAGCGACAGCACGCCGATCTGGTAGAAGGCCGGGAGGAGCACGTCGCGGCGCTGCCGGCGGGCGAAGATCCAGCCGACGGTGCGCAGGCTGAAGAGCGTCACGTCGCCGATGGCGGCGACGTGGTCGAGCACGAGGCTCCCCAGGTCGGCGATCGCCCCGGCCAGCCAGTCGGCGATCCCCCCCGGCGGGGCCGGGGGCGCGGCGGGCACGATGTCGGACGGTGCGGATGCCATGGGACGGTCGCCGCGCGCAGGGCGCGGGCGCTCCTTGCCGGTGGCATCGGATGGATCGGCTCGGCAACTTGAGCCGGTCGTGCGGCCGCGCGGGGGCCGGGG
>CAISKG010000214.1 GCA_903885855.1 uncultured Planctomycetaceae bacterium | reverse complement strand
GGTAGTGGGGCAGGCCCGCCACCGGCTCGGCCGCGATGCAGCCGGCACTCGAGCCGGCGAGCGTCTCGAGCCCGCGGGAGGCCGCCCCGCGCGGCTCCGCACCCTCGAGGCGGTGGCAGGCGGCGCAGCCGCGCGCCGCGAACTCGCGCCGCCCCTGCGCCACGAGCTCGGCATCGGCCACGAACGCCGGCGGGGCAGGGGGGCGCGACGCCGCGGCCGGCGTGCCGTCGCGGGTCGGGGTGACCAGATCGAGCGCCGAGAGTCGCGGCTGATCGGGCGGGGTGACGTCGAGCTCGAGCGAGCACTGCCCGGCGGCCTCGAAGAACTCGATCGCGATCGGGTGGATGCCGGCGGCGAGATCGATCTGGCCGCCGCCGCCGCCGTGCGGATGGACGCCGTCGGCGTCGACCACGCGCGTCGTGCCCACGATCAGCCGGGAGCCGTCGTCGCTGGCCAGGTCGAAGCGCCACGTGCCCGCGACCGGGGCGTGGAGAAAGCCCTCCAGCCGCACGCAGAAGCCGTCGTTCCTCCCGGCGAAGCCTTCGACGTCGAAGCCCTGCACCGGCCCCTCCTTCGCCGGCGGCCCGAGCGCCGAGAAGTCGGGCAGGCGGTCGACCTGCTTCTCCCACATCCTCCCGGCGAAGGCGACCGTCGCCGGCGGCGATCCGCCCCAGCGCGCCTCCGGCAGCAGGAGTGCCGCGACGAGATGGCGGCGGCTCCCCTCGTCGAGCGGGAAGGCCGGCATGCGGCTCGAGGGCCGGGTGTGGAGCGGATCGGCGAGGAAGGCGTCGAGCGCGGCGGGGGACCACTTCTCGGCGAGGTCGCCGAGCGGGCGGTGATCGGGGAGCCGCACCGCGCCGGGACCGCGGCCGCCGTGGCAGGCGCGGCACCCGACACGGTCGTAGATGGCCGTCCCCTCGCGCGGCCGCGCGTCGCGGGCCCCGGGCGGCGGCCCGCGCGAAAAGTCCCCCGTGGAGGCGAGGAAATGGGCCAGCGCCGTGGCGGCGCTAAGGCGCTCGGCCTCCCCGGCGCCGGCCAGGAGGTGGGGCATCGTGCCGGCCGGCCGGACGGCCGGGGGATCGGCGAGATAGCGCGCGATCCAGGCCGGATCGATCCGCTCGCCGACGCGGTCGAGGATCGGCCCCGACTTCGCGGCCACGTGCCGTGCGGCGGCGTCGGCCGGGGCGTGGCAGTTCACGCAGCCGAGCTCGCCGAGGAGGAGCAGGCCCCCCTCGATCTCCGCCGCGGCGTCGCCCACGCCGCGGGCGAAACGATCGAAGCCCGCCACCACCGGCGCCGCCGGCGCGGCGCCGCCCCACGCGGCGGCCGCGACGACGGCCATCGCCGTCACGAGCGCCGTGCATCGACCCGAGAGATCCTGCATCGCGTCCTCCCCCGTCCGCGGTCGGCGCGGACGGCGAGAATATAGCCTCCGCGCGCGGTTCGCCGCTCGCCGGCCCGCGCCGCGGGCTCAAGCCTGCCCGTCGGGCGGGGCCGGCGCACCGGTGACGATCTCCACCACGCGCCAGTCGAGCCAGCGCGTGTCGGGATCGATGCCCTTGCGCCCCACGAAGCCGACGTGGCCGCCATGATCGGTGGCCACGAGGCGCACCGCGGGCGGATAGGCGACCCGGTCGGCGGCGAACATCCCGAAGGGCACGAGCGGGTCGTCGCGCGAGGTGATGATCGTCGTCGGCACGCGGATCGCGGGGATGAACTGCGCGGCGCTCGAGCGCCGGTAGTAGTCGACCGCGTCGCGGCAGCCGATGGCCGGCGCCGTGAACCAGTCGTCGAAGCCCTGCAGCGTGCGCGGCCGCGGCCCGTCGGGGCGGAAGGCGTCGGGGCGCATCGCCCACCAGGCCTCGAGGTGCTTGACGAGCACGCCGGTGAAGTGGCGGTCGTAGACGCGGTTGACGCGGCTGCCGATCGACTCGATCCCCGCCAGGAGGTCGATGGGCGGATTCACCGACACCGCGCGCCGCACCGGTGCGGGCACGTGGTCGGGCGCCTCGCCGAGGTACTTGAGGAGCACGTTGCCGGAGAGCGACACGCCGAAGAGCGTCACGTCGGGATCGGTCTCGGCGGCGGAAGCGTCCGGCGCGTCGACCGGAGCGCGGCACCAGGCGATGACCGCCTCCACCACCGCCGCCAGGTCGCCGGAGCAGCCGGCGTGGTAGGGGCGGCGGGCCCAGGCCATCCCGGCGCCGCAGCCGCGCATGTCCCAGCGGAAGACGCGCACGCCCCGGGTCGTGAGCTTCTCGGTGAGCCGCACCAAGAGCGGCGTGCGGTGGTGGTCGGCGAGCCCGTGCGACAGCACCGCCACCTTCCCCCCCGGCCGCCATCCCGCCGGCAGGTCGTCGTGCACCGCCAGGGCGTCGCCGTCGGGGAGCTCGACGCGCCGCAGCACCGCCTCGTGGTCGGCGAGGCGCTGCGGCACGAAGGTGGGGAGGATCGTCTGCACGTGCGGATTCCGCATCCACCACGGCGGCTCGAAGGGGGGTGCGGGCTCGTCGCCTGGCATCGGAGGCTCCGGGAATCTCGGGCGGACGTCAGGCGAGGATCTCGAGGATCGGCTCGCCATGGTCCATCTCCAGCCGCCGCCGCCCCGGCACCTCGAGGGCCCGGCCGTCGAGGCCGAGGAGATGGAGGACGGTGGCGTGGAGGTCGGTGACGTAGTGGCCGTCGCCGAGGGCGTTGTAGCCGAGCTCGTCGGTGGCGCCGTGGACGTGCCCGCGCTTCACGCCGCCGCCGGCGAGCCAGACGGTGAAGCCGTTGGGATGGTGGTCGCGGCCGTCGACGCCGCCGGAGCGCTGCTCGAGGCCGGGCGTACGGCCGAATTCGGTGCAGAACACGACGAGCGTCTCGTCGAGCAGCCCGCGCGCCCGGAGATCGCGCACGAGCCCCGCCACGGGCAGGTCGATCGTGCCGCAGAGCCGCGTGTGGTTTTCTTTGAGCTTCTGGTGCGAGTCCCACACGCCGTAGGGGGAGGGGAAGACGTGCACGAAGCGCACGCCGCGCTCCACGAGGCGCCGCGCCACGAGGAGCCGCTCGCCGGCGAGCTTCGTGGCCTCGAGGTCGAGGCCGTAGAGGCGGCGCGTGGCCTCGGTCTCGTCGGCCAGGTTCACCGCCTCGGGCACCGCCGTCTGCATCCGGAAGGCGAGCTCGTAGGCGCGGAGGCGGGCCTCCAGCTCGGCGTCGCCGGGGCGCTCGGCGGCCGCCAGCGCCCCGAGGCGCCGGGCGAGCGCGATCTCGTCGGCCTGCTCCCGCTCGTTCTGCGAGGGATGCCGCCGGCCGAAGGGGAGGGGGTCGGCCGGATCGACGGCCAGCGGCACGCCGCCGTGCTTGGGCCCGAGGTAGAGCGCGTCGATCGACTGCCGCGTGTCGCTGCGCGTCGGGCCCCCGAGGACCACGTACCGGGGCAGGTCCTCGTTGAGCGAGCCGAGGCCGTAGGAGGCCCAGGCGCCGATCCCCGGCTGGGGCTCGTCGAGGCGGTGGCGGCCGGTGTGGATCTGGTTCTCGGCGGCGTGGTCGTTGTCGGTGGTCCACATGTCGCGCACGAAGCAGAGTTCGTCGACGACGCCGGCGAGGTGGGGCCACCAGTCGGTGATCTCGATGCCGCTCTGGCCGCGCGGCGCGAAGCCGACCTGCATCGGGTAGATGACGGGATAGACGTCGCGGACGTTGATCTCCTCGGCCGGCACCGAGCGGAAGCGCTTGCGGTGGGCGGGCGAGTTGACCGGGTTGTCGAAGGGGGTCTGGTCGTAGGTCTTGCCGGCGAAGCGGTCGAGGGCCGGCTTGGGATCGAAGGTCTCGAGGTGGCTGTAGCCGCCGGAGAGGAAGATCCAGATCACCGACTTCGCGCGGGCCGGCGGGGCGGCGGCGGCGTGCACCCGCCCCTCGCCGAGTAGGGCCTCGAGGGCGAGCGCACCGAAGCCCATGCCGCCGCGGCCGAGGAAGCGGCGCCTCGCGAGGGGGGCGGGCAGCGGATGGAGGAAGGGATGCATCGGCGGGCTAGCGGATGGCGGCGAAGTCGGGATGGTTGAAAAGCACGCGCACGAGGCCGGCGCGCCGCGCGGCGGGATCGGCCGGCGCCGGAACGCCGGCGGGATCGGCCGGCGCCGAAACGCCGGAGGGGCCGCGGCAGTCCGGCCCCAGCCATTCCAGGCAGGCCTCGAGCTCCCCCGCACGCGGCGGCCGGGCGAGCACCTGGCGGATCGCCGCCGCGGCGAAGGGCCCCGGGAGATCGCGATCCCCCTCGGGCAGCCCGGCCACGATCCGCGCCGCGAGCGCGGCGGCGGCCGCGTGGGCCAGCTCGCTGTTGGACAGCGCCAGCGCCTGCTGGGGGATGATCGTGCGCGGGCGGCGGTAGCCGTCGCAGGGGTCGGCGCAGTCGAAGACGGCCGCGAAGGGGCTGCGGCCGTCGCTCTCCGGCTGCGTGCAGTAGTAGAGGCTGCGGCGGTGGGTGGTGAGGGCGGCGCCGTTCTCGAGCTCCATCCCGCCGACGGTGCGGTCGAGGAGGCCGGAGAGGCCCAGCAGCGCGTCGCGCACCACCTCCGCCTCCATCCGCCCCGCGTGCATCCGCCACAGCAGCCGGTTGGCGGGATCGGCATCGAGCGCCGCGGCCGCCTCCGCGCCGGTGTCGGAGGTGCGCCGGTAGGCCCGGCTCGTGACGAGGAGGCGGTGGAGGGCCTTCATGCGCCAGCCCCCCTCCATGAACTCCACCGCCAGCCAATCGAGGAGCTGTGGATGCGTGGGGGCGGCCCCGGCCCGGCCGAAATCGAACACGCTCTGCACCAGCGGCTCGTGGAAGTGGCGCATCCAGACGTGGTTCACCGCCACGCGGGCCGCCAGCGGATTGCCCCGGTCGGTGATCCAGCGCGCCAGCGCCGCGCGCCGCCCGGTGCTCGCGGCGGGATAGACCTTGGCCAGCGGCGTGTAGGCGCCGTCGGGGGGCGCCGCGGCGGCCAGCGCGTTGTCCCGGATGGCCTCCGCGTCGAGGCGGAAGCGGGGCCCGCGCGCGAGCAAGCGGTTCTGGTCGTCCCGGGCGAGCAGCTCCGGCGTCACCCGAGAGGATTGACGGTACGT
>CAISKG010000213.1 GCA_903885855.1 uncultured Planctomycetaceae bacterium | reverse complement strand
CCAGCGACTCCGATGCCCGGGGACACGTCGCATCACGCGGCGCCTCCGTCATCGGACCCCGCGCCGCCGATCTCCAGCCGCTCCGGCAGCACGCGCCGCGCCGCCCGGGGCGACGCGAGCCGCAGCGCCGCCGCCGTGACCGCCACCAGGCAGACCATCGACACAAGCGCCCACCCCGCCAGCGGGCTCGTGCCCCTCCCCGTTTCGATGCGCGGCGCCGGCCGCGGCGACACCGCCATCACCAGCGGTGCCAGGCGAATCGCATCGCTGGCCTGATAGGCCCAGCGCTTGAAGAACACCCCCTCGACGACCACGGGAACGTCGACGCGCATGCCGGTCGGCGTCCCCTCCGGGATGTCGAGGAAGTAGACGACGATCGGCGTCGGCGGTCCGCCGGCCGGCTCCACCCACGCCTGCCAGGTGCGCTCGACCCCGGCGTCGTTGGCCGGCGACGCCACCTCCTGAAGACGCCGGATCGTCCCCTCGAAACGCACGCGGCGGCCGCGGAAGCTGTCGGGCTGCTCGAAGAGCTGCGCGAACGACACGCGGCGCGACGGCGGCGGACGGCGCTCCCCGGCCCGCTCCTCCGCGAGCCGCGCCCAGATCGCGAACCACGCCGGGCCGTCGTCGGCGCGGAAGACGGTGTCGTCGCGCACCCGCTCGAGGGCGGCGCGCGGCGCCGCGGTCTCGGCGCTCCCGTCGGGGCCGGGGGAGGGCCCGTCGGCGCCGTCCTCCGCGGGCGCGACCGCCGGGGCCTCGATCGTGACGGCGTCGTCGATCGTGCGCGTCACCGGGCCGCGGGCGAGGACGGTGTCGACGTCGCCGACGGCTTCCGCCGCCGGCGGCGCGAGGAAGACGCGCTCCACCTGCCCGACCAGGAGCAGCAGCACGAGGGCCGGGGGCATCCAGGTCCAGAACAGGCGCCGCTGTTCGGTGCGACGCAGCCAGTTGCGCGGCTCACCGCGTGACGGCGGGGTCTGCGGACGAGTCTCCACGCCGCCTTCCTCCATGCCGTCGAACGCCCGCCGCACGAGGGCCGCCCCTCACGCCCCGCGCGCCACCCCTCCGGTCGGAGGCAGAGCCGCCAGCGCCCCGGGCGCCGCCGCTCCCGAGCGCAGCCGCTCGCGTTCCTGGCGCCGCATCTCGCGCCACACGTACACGCCGAAGGTGCTGGCGAGGGTGAACGGCATGCCGAGCATGAGGAGGATGCTGTAGAAGTAGCCGCGGGCGATGTTGACCCCCTCCGGATCGGCTTCCGCCACGCCGTCCTTGCAGGTCGGGCAGGCCATGGCGTCGCCGGCCAGCGCCATCACCAGCGCCACCGCCACGAGGGCGAGGAGCACCCGGGCCACGGGCGAGGCCCCGGTGGGGATCGGGAGGCGGGAGGCGCGGCGGCTCGAGGGACGATCGCTCATGGCAGTTCCATTCTAGCCGGCTGGCGCGACGGCGGCCGGCGACACCTCGCCCCCGGCCTGCATCCCGGCCGCGGCCGGCGCGGCCGGGCCCGGCCAGAGATGGTAGAGCATCAGGTAGATGACGACCCCGGTGACGCTGACATAGAGCCAGATCGGCAGCGCGACACGCCCCAGCCGACGGTGGGCGTCGAACCTGCCCCGGTAGGCGAGGAAGAACATCCGCAGGGCCAGCAGCGGCACCGTCGCCGCCAGCACGACGTGCGTCGCCAGGATGGCCAGATAGACCGTGCGGACCACGCCGCGCCCGGCGAACGGCACGTGCCCCACCATCCAGTGGTACGCCAGGTAGCAGACGAGGAACAGCGCCGAGAGCAGGAACGCCCCCGTCATCGCCGTGCGGTGCGCCTTGACGCGCCCGCGACGGATGGCCACCCACCCCGCCACCAACAGCACGGTGGACAGCGCGTTCAGGACCGCGTTGGTCGTCGCCAGGGGATGCACGGCCAGGAGGGGAATCAGCGCGGCGGGCATCATGGCGAGGTCTCCTCGGCGGCGGTGGCCACCGCCGCGGCCTCCTCGGCGAGGACCTCGCGGACGAGGGCCTTGAGTTGCTCCACGCGGTCGGGCTGGAGGAGGTGGTAGCCGCCCCGCAGCTTCCCCTGGCGGTCGAACACGACGCCCCGTTCGGAGTGCACGCCCACCTCGGCGGGCAGGCGGAAGGTGCCGTTGGCGATCCGCTTGATGACCGCCATGTCGCCGGTGAGGAACTTCCAGCGTGCCGCGTCGGCCTCGAAGCGCTCGGCGTACCGCCCGAGCGCCTCCGGCGTGTCGTTCTCGGGATCGCAGGTCAGGCTGACCACGACGAGATCGGGGTGGTCGATCTCGCGGAGGATGTCGGCCAGGGCCTGGTTCTCGCGGAAGCAGGGCCCGGGACAGTTGGCGAAGAACACGCTCCCCACCCACACCTTACCGGCGAGCGCCGCGGAGTCGAACGGGGCACCGGTCTGGTCGGTGAGCACGAAGGCGCCGGCCTCGTCGCCATCCTCGACCCGGCCTGCCACGGGGGCCGGCGCATCCTCGCTGGGCTTCTCGATCACCACCGACGGCCTGGCCGCGCATCCCCCGAGGCAGACCAAGGCCGCGGCGGCACCGAGCGTCGCGGCGGCGGCCCGCATCGGTCGGGCCGGGACGGGCGCCCCTTCCCGGGCGACCGGGCGGAACCGCGAGAACGGGCGCATGGGGCTCTCCGGCTTCGGGGGGATCAGTGCGGCGGTTCGGCCAGCAGGCCGGCGCGGCCGGCCTGCTCGAGCAGCTGGACGTCGGAGGGACGGGCCATGTGGAGGGCCCGCTCCTGCGACACCATGCGGTTGCGCAGGCCGACGTCGGGCACGAGCATGAGCGCCAGGAAGATCGCCATCATGGCGGCCGGGATCGTGAGCACGTACTTCCAGTTCGCCTCCCAGAGGACGTGCATGAAGAACAGCACCACCAGCAGCGCCTTCGTGCACGACACCGCCATCATGAAGGCCCAGCCGACCTGCGGCTGGTCGCGCCACGGCCACAGCGACGAGTAGGTGAAGAACGACATCGTCGTCAGCACGCACAGGGCCGCGAAGACGGCCATGTACTTGCCGATGCCGCCGTGGCTCTCGTGGGCGTCGTGGCCCCCGGCCCCGCCGTGGTGCCCCGACTCGTGGGCGGCGGCGTGGTCGTCCGCGTGGAGCGGCCCCGGTCGCGTGACGGGGCCATGGGCGGCGGCGGGATCGTGGTGGTCGGACATCGGGACCTCGGTCTCGGGCGGGGAGGGACTCGGAACGGGAGCGGTGCCGGGGGTCGGATCAGAACAGGTACATGAGCGGGAAGAGGAAGATCCACACCAGGTCGACGAAGTGCCAGTAGAGGCCGGCGTTCTCGATGCCGCCGGCCCGCTTCGCGTCGAGTTTCCAGGTGAGCATGATGGCGAAGACGAGCAGCCCCACCGCCACGTGGATGGCGTGGAAACCGGTGAGGAGGAAGTAGGTGCTGGCCCACATGTTGCCGCCCGGGATCACCGCCGGCAGCCGGAGCCACGGGAAGGTGTCGTTGAGGCCGTGGCCCCCGCCGTGCCCCCCGCCGTGATCGGCCCCTTCGGTGGCAAGCGGCATCACCTGGTCGGCCACCACCGCCATGTCGAACATCTGCTGGTCGGGGTTGGCGACCATCTTCTGCAGCTGCTGGAGCCGCCCACGGGCCGCCTGCTGCTCGGCGGTGAGCTTGTCGGCGGACACGTCGTCGAGGCGCTTCAGCACGTCGACCGTGTCGCCCGCCTTCGCGGCCGAATCGGTGGAGGCATCCCGCAGCACCGCGGGCACCGACGCCACCGGCACCTTGCGGAGCTCGTCGAGGCGGGCGCGGACGGCCGAGCCGTAGTACAGATCGGGACGCTCGTAGATCCGGCTGTGGGGCCGGGCCGGGTAGATCCCATGCGAGAACTTCGCGGCGTACTCGTAGGCCTTCACGCCGAGGAACAGCGAGCCCAGGAGGAGGGTGAGGAGCATCCACATCTTGGCGACGGAGGCCTTGTTGGCGCGGGCCGCCTCCAGGGCCAGCACGATCGTCACGCTGGAGCAGATGAGGACGAACGTGTTGAACGCGCCGATCGGCTCCGAGAGGTGGACGTGGTGCGGCTTGGGCCACACCGAGGCGCCGAAGCGGAGCACCACGTAGCTGCCCAGCAGCGCCGCGAAGAACATGATCTCCGTCGACAGGAAGAGCCACATGATGAGCTTGCCGCGCGACAGCGGCAGCCCCGGCTGGTACTGCAGCGTGATGTGGCCGTGGCCGTGGCCGTCGTCGTGCCCGTGCGCGTCGTGGTGGTCGTGGTCGTGCGGGATGGAGTGGGCGGAGGCGTTCATGGTGACCGTGGCGACGGGGGGTGGAACGGTGCCGCGCGGGGGTTCCGCCGCGGCCGGGACTCAGACAGGGCGGCCGCAGGCACCGGCCGCGGCGAGGATCGACACGAGGACGAGGATGGAAACCAGCAGCAGACCACGTGCGGCGACGTCGTCGCGGCGGACGGCGAAGCGCAGCGACGCGGCCACGTATCCGACGCTCGCCACCGCGGCGACGAGGAACAGCGGCACGCTCGCCGACGGCACGGCCAGGAGCAGCCCCACCGGCACCATCGCCAGCGACGCCGCCAGCGCCTGTCCGGCGGTGCGCAGCCCCCCCGGGTCGACCACCGGCAGCATGCGCAGGCCCGCGTCGGCGTACTGGGCGCGGTACAGCCAGGCGATCGCCATGAAATGGGGGAATTGCCAGAGGTAGAGGAGGGTCGCCAGCGCCCCGACCGCGACCGCCTCGGGGACACCCCCGGCCGCGAGTCGCTCCGGGCCGCCGGCGGCACACCAGCCGATGGCCACCGGAAGGCTGCCGGCCACCGCGCCGACGGCGGTGTTGAGAGGCGTGACGCGCTTCAGCGGCGTGTAGAGCACGACGTACAGCGCCCAGGTGCCGAGCGCCGCGGCGGCGGCCCAGAGGCCTCCCGCGGCGGCGGTGACGGCCAGGCCCGCGACGAGGAGCACGCCGGTGATCCACCACGCCTCGCGCACCCCCAGTCGCCCGCTGGCCACGGGCCGAGCGGCGGTGCGCCGCATGCGACGGTCGGTGTCACGCTCGAGGATCTGATTGGCGACGCTGGAACTGGCCGCGACCAGCAGCGTGCCGAGGAGCACCGCCGCCAGCGCCGCGCGGTCGAGGTCGGGGCCGGCGGTGATCCACGCGGCCGCCGCCACCGTCGCCAGGACCATGACCGCGATCCGCGGCCTGCACAGCCGGGCGAGATCGGCCGCCGCCGCGGCGGCCCTGCCGCCGAGACTCGAGAACGCCGCACCATCGGCGATGGCGGCGGGCCGGGCTGGCAGCGTCATGCGACCCTCCCCACGGCCCCGGCCGCCGCTCGGGGCGGCGCCGAACGGCCGCGCGGGGCGGCGCCGACGAGGCGCTCGAGGCGCTCCATGCCGCCCCACTCCAGGGCCATCGCCACCGCCGAACCGAGGATCGCCATCCCCACCAGCACGTGCGCCGTCACCACCATCGCCCCGCGCGGGCTGCGGGCCCGGATCGCCTCGGCGACCGGCCACGCCTCCTGGATCCAGGCCGGCGCGCCCCAGGTGAAGACCCAGGCCCCGGCCCCCAGGAGCGACTGGCACACGACCAGCGCCAGGATCACGCGCGACCAGCGCCGCGCCGCCGGCGGCTCGTGCGGCTGCCAGGCGACCACGGCGAGCGCGGCCAGCACGGTCACGGCCGCCGCGCCGAGGAGATGGAGGATGACCATCCAGCGGAACGTCGTCGGGGCGAGCGTGGCGTCGGCGTGCCGCAATTGGGCGCCGGCAACCAGCTGCAGGTAGGCCGCGACCAGCAGCACCGTCGGCACCGCCGCGCCCAGCGCCCACGACGGCGGCGGCGGCGCGGCGACCTCCCGGGCCGGGTCATGGGAGGGCCGATCCGCGGCACGGTCGGCGCCGCGGCCACGCCGGGAGGCGATCGAGGCGATCGCGGTGGCGACGGCGAAGAACAGCGGCCCGGTGCAGGCGTGCACCTTGGCGACCGTCTTGTCGTCGAGGATCACCCGCAAGCCGCCCAGCGCCCCCTGCACGACCACCAGCACGACGGCCGCCGCCACCAGCCAGCGGAGGGTCGGCGACGAACGGCCGGAGAAAACGATCGCCGCCAGGAGCAGCGTGAGCATGCCCACCGTCGCGCCGAGGAGGCGGTGGCCGTGCTCCAGGAAGAGGTCCCACGGCCCCCAGAACCATTCGGCGAAGGGGAAGAGCAGCATGTTGTGGCCGAACGTCCCCGGCCAATCGGGCACGGCCATCGCCGCGTCGTACGTCGTCACCAGCGCCCCGAACGACAGCAGCACCGCCGTCGTCGCCAGCAGCGTCCATGCGACGACGGCCGGCCAATTGACCGGTGCGGCGGCGCTGGATTCGGCGCTGGTGGCCATGCGTCGGGCTCGCTCAGGCGTGGGCGTGGGCGGCCGCGGCGGCCGCCACCTCGGCGGGGTGCGGCGGATCGGTCTGCATGAGGTGATCCTTCTCGCAGCCCGGCACGGAGAACTCGTAGGGACCGCGGTACACCACCGGCTGGAAGTCGAAGTTGCCGTGGCCCGGGGGGCTCGGAGCCGTCCACTCGAGGGTGTTGGCGTTCCAGGGATTGCGCCCCGCGACCGGCCCGTAGAACATGCTCCAGAAGAAGTTGACCGCGAAGATGATCTGCGACGCCACCATGCCGATCGCGCACCACGTCATGAACGCGTTGAGCGGCTGGAGGTGATGGAAGGTCTCGTAGTGGTAGGCGTCGGCGAGGCGCCGCGGAAAACCCACCGCCCCGAGGATGTGCATCGTGAAGAAGGTGCCGTTGAGGAAGATGAACGTCAGGAAGAAGTGGACCTTCCCCCAGAACTCGTTCATCGTCCGCCCGAACATCTTCGGGAACCAGTAGTAGATCCCCGCCCACACCCCCATCGCCGTGCCGGCGAAGAGCACGTAGTGGAAGTGCGCCACGATGAAGTAGGTGTCGTGGATGAAGATGTCGACCGGCGTGGCCGCCATGAAGATCCCCGACAGGCCGCCGATGATGAACATCGACACGAACGACAGGGCGAAGAGCATCGCGGCGGTGAAGTGGATCCTGCCGCCCCAGATCGTGCCCAGCCAGTTGAACGTCTTCACGGCACTCGGCAGCGCGATCATCATCGTCGCCACCATGAAGGTGATCCCGAGGGCCGGATTCATCCCCGACACGAACATGTGGTGGCCCCACACGATGAAGCCCAGCCCCGCGATCCCCGCCACCGAGTACACCATCGGCCGGTAGCCGAACAGCGGCTTGCGGGCGAACGTGGTGAGGATGTCGGACACCATCCCCATCGCCGGCAGGATCATGATGTAGACGGCGGGGTGGCTGTAGAACCAGAAGAGGTGCTGCCAGAGCAACGGCTGCCCGCCGCCGGCGCCGTTGATGCTGTTGTTGACGACCAGCCCCTCCGGCGTGAAGAACCCGGTTCCCAGCGACCGGTCCATGAGCTGCATGAAGCCGGCCGCGGTGAGGACCGGCAGGGCGAAGGCCTGGAGGATGGCGGTGATGAACATCGCCCAGATCGTCATCGGGAGGCGGAACATCGTCATGCCGGGGGCCCGCATGAGGATGATCGTCGTCATGTAATTCACGCTGCCGAGCATGCTCGACACGCCCACCATCGTCAGCCCGAGGAGCCACAGCGTCTGCCCCATGCCGCTGCCCGGCGCCGACTGCGGATTCGTCGACAACGGCGGATAGCTCGTCCAGCCGCCGGCCGCCGCCCCCCCCTCCACGAAGAAGCTGGCCCCGAAGCAGATGAAGGCCGGCCACATGAACCAGTAGCTGAGCATGTTGAGCGTGGGGAACGCCATGTCGTCGGCGCCGATCATCAGCGGGATGAGGAAGTTGCCGAAGGCGCCGGCGAGGATCGGGATGATGACCAGGAAGATCATCACGGTGGCGTGCATCGTGAAGAGCATCGTGTAGAACTCCGGCGCCATCTGCCCCCCCTGCTGGGCGAACAGCTTTCCGAGCACCGGCACGTCGGACCACGGCCAGGCCACCTGCCAGCGCACGGCCAGCGCCAGGAGGCCGCCGATGAGGAACCACACGAGCGTCGAAAAGAGGAACTGCAGGCCGATGACCTTGTGGTCCTTGGAGAAGACGTAGGTCGAGAGGAACGTCGACAGCGACGTGCCTTCACCGTGATGCGCGTCGTGGGCCGGAGGGCCGGTCCTGACCGGGGCGTCGGCTGGGGTGACGGTGCTCATGGCTCTTCTCCAGGATGGGCGTGCGGGGTGCGTGCGGGTGCGGGGTGAACGGGCTGGGGGGATCAGTCTTCCGCTGCGGGGGGCGCGTCCTCGGGACCGCGCTGGGTGGCTTCCTGCCGGGCTTCGACGCCGGCGAGCCATTCCTCGAAGTCCGCACGCGACTCGACCGTCACGCGCCCCTTCATCTTGTAGTGGCCCCAGCCGCAGACCTCGGCACAGACGATGTCGTAGGTGCCGGCCTCCGTGGCCCGGAACCACACCGGCTGCTTCATGCCCGGCACCGCGTCGTGCTTCACGCGCAGGTTGGGGAGGAAGAAGCTGTGGAGCACGTCCATGCTCTTGAGCTGCACGAGGAAGTCCTCGTCGAGCGGGACGTGCAGGTCGTTGACGACGAACAGGTCGTCCGGGGTGCCCAGCGTGCCGTCGCGGCCGGGATAGCGGATCCGCCACTCGAACTGCCGCGCCACCACCTCGGCCGAGGGCGCGATGCGCGGGCGGCGCATCTTGACGTCGGCCCAGGTGTTCATCTGGTAGATGCCGAGGAAGAGCATGGTGGCGGCCGGGATGATCGTCCAGACGACCTCGAGCGTGTGGCTGCCGTGGATGTACTTCGCCGGCCCGCGCACGGCCGCCGCGTCGTACTTCCACATGAACCAGAACAGCAGCATCTCCGTCGCCACGAACACCACGCCGGTGAGGGCGAGGATGAAGTAGAAGAGGCCGTCGATGTCACGGCCGTGGACGGAGATGTCCTTGGGGAGCCAGTGGTCGAACCACGGCGCGACGATGAACGTCGCCACGCCGAGGACGGGCACCAGCAGGAACAGCAGGCTCCACACGATGCCCCCGATCCGCCGGCCCTTCGGCAGGCCGGAATCCCATTCGGCGGGGGCGTTGTCGTCGCGGTTGTCGGTGGTCACGTTCGGTGGCTCCGGCGGGTCGTCGTGGGCCCCGGGCGGGGCGGGTGGGCACGGAGATCAGAAGCGGTCGCGGACGAGGGCCGGGCGGTCGGCCCCGAGCTCGCCGTCGAGGGTGTAGGGGAGCGAGCGGACGTAGTTGACGATGTGCCAGATGTCCTCCGGCGAGATCGTCCCCTTCGCGGCCGGCATCGGTGCCCCGTTGATGCCGGCGTGGACCCGGTAATAGATGTCGATCGGCCGGCGCCCGCCCCGGTAGATGCCCATGCGCAGATTCCGCGGCGGGATCGTGCGCGGCTCGAGCGCGTCGCCGGTGAGCACCTGCTTGGCGCGCGAGAGCCAGGAGGCGTCGTCGGCCCCGCCGAGCTCCTTCTTCCACTCGACGATCGACTTGTTCCAGTCGTCGTAGTCGTTGGCCTGGCCGTCGCCGAGGCCTGTCGGCCCATGGCACTTCACGCAGTTGGCCTTGTCGCCGTAGAACAACTCGCGCCCCTTGGCGATCGACGCCTCGAGATCGAGGTCGGCGGGAATCTCGGGCACGGGAATGAGGGCGTCGGCCGCCGCCTTCCACTTCTCGGCCACCGGTTCGAGCACCTCGCCCACGAGGAACTCGCGCGTTTCCGGAAGCTTGCCCTCCGCCTCGTCGTCGAGTTCGAAGAAGGCCCGCATCAGGTTGATCTCGGTCTCGCCGCGGATCGACAGATACTTCACGTACTCCACCAGGGCGTCGACCTGCGTCTCGGAAAGGAGCGCGAAGGAGGGCATCGACGTGCCCGGGATGCCGTTCTCCAGGATCCGCACGAGGTCGGCGTGGGTGGGCTTGTCGGCGCGTTCGGTGCTCTTGAACTTGAAGACGCCGGGCCGGTAGTCGCGCGGGTAGGGATTGAGGAAGGCCGCCGTCGGCCCGAGGGCGTCGCCGGTCACGCCGTGGCAGTGGGCGCAGTGTTCACGGTAGAGGCCGTTCTTGCGCCCCACGATGTCGCTGCGCACCGGCCCGGCCGCGAGTTGCAGTTTGGCGACGTCGAGGCCGGTCTCGGGCGGCGCGACCGGGTCGTCGGGCGTGCCGAACATCGCCAGGAGGACCGTGGCCACCTGCCGCTCCTGGTCGGGCGTGAGCTTCTGCTTGGTCGCCTCGACCATGTTCGAGCGGAACCAGGCCGGCGGCGTGGCGCCGCAGCCCGTCGTGGCGGCCACGACGAGGGCGAGCAGGCAGGACTGGAGCGGGCGCATCGAGGCCGCCCGGAGCGACGTTGCCGTGAGGGTGGGATTCGTGGGCATGGCTGTGTCGGGGGGTGTCGGGGGCGTCAACCACCAATCGAGGCCGCGGGCACCTCGAGCGTGCCGATGTCCTTGACCTCGTCGGGCTCGATCCTCACCTGGAACCGGCCCTTCGGGGTCCACTTCAACTCCGGCTTCGTGAGGCCCAGGGCGCCGTTGGGGCCCGTGGAACGCTCATGCCAGACCTGGAACTCGAGCGTCTCGCCGGCCGGAAGGTCGGGGATCGTGAACGACCCGTCGGCCGCGCTCACGGCCACGTAGCCGTCCCTGCGGAACACGACGTACGACTTCATCCACGGGTGGATGTTGCAGGTGACCATCGTCGGCATGCCCGTCTCGGCGTCGGGCTTGTAGATCGTCCCCTGCCCCGCCGGGATGAGCTGGTTGAAGCTCGTCCCCGCGATGTTCGTGTTGTGCCCCACCGGGTCGCTGTTGTGGACGTCGATCGGCTGTCCCACGCGGGCGGCGAAGACCGGCGTGAGGAACTCGCACTGCTTCTGGTCGAAGACGAGCTGGGTCTCGGGCGGAGCGGCGTCCTTGACGCGGCTGGCCTTGCGCGCGAACACGACCACGTTGGCCAGCCCCTTGCTCGAGGCATCGACGAGGAGCGACCGGTCGACCAGACGCATGCCGTCCTTCGAGCAGACTTCGGTGTCCTTGTCGACCACGAGGGCCTTGGCCTCGCCGGGCGTGCCGGCGAAGACGAAGCGCCCCGTGAGCGTGCCCCACCCGGTGCCCGTCGCCGCCGCCTCTTCAGCCCCGCCGGCGGCGGAGGAGGTGTCGGCCAGGAGGGTGCGGAGGCGCTCGGCCGCCGTCGCGTCGGCCGCCGGCTGCCCGACGCGCCCGTCGGAGCAGCCCGCGACCGCGAGGAGGGCCAGGAGCGTGGTGGCGGCCAGGGGCCGCCGATCACTTCTTGAACAGGGACGCATCGAGCACCATCTCCCCGAGGTCGTTGTCGCCGCTCTTCACCTTCATCTTCTTCCGCCCCTTGGCGATCTTCTCGGCCTTCCCCGACACCTTGATCTCGCCGATGTAGCCGGCCTTCTCGTGCCACAGCTGCAGCTCGACGTCGCCGGCCGGCACGTTCTTGATCTCGAAGCTGCCATCCTCCGCCGACACGGCGGCGTAGGGATTCGGCCGCACCACCACCCAGGCCTTCATCCAGGGATGGATGTTGCAGGTGACCTGGGCCGGGATCGCCTCCTCGGCGGCGAAGGTCACCGTCGAGTCGGCCCCGGCGGCGATCAGGCTGTTGGACGGGGGATTCTTGATGGTGGCCACGTTGCTGTTGTGGCCCACCGTGTCGGAGTTCTTGAGCTTCAGCGACTGCCCCACCTGCACGAAGGCGACGTGCGGCGAGAAGCGGCAGTCCTTGTTGTCCATCTCGACCGGCGTGTCCTTGAGCGAAGCGAGGTCGGGATGCACCTTGACGTCCTTGTCACGGACGAAGACCACGACGTTCGCCACGCCGCCGTCGGCGCCGACGACGAGCTCCTCGGAGAGCAGCTTGTGCTTGCCACAGACTTCCACGTCCTTGTCGGCCTTGAGCTCGGCCGCCGTGGGCGCGGTGCCGCCGAACTTGAACGTGCCCTTGATGGTGCCCCAGTCGTCGGCGGAGACCGGAACGGCGGCCAAAAGCGGTTATGGAAAAAGTT
>CAISKG010000212.1 GCA_903885855.1 uncultured Planctomycetaceae bacterium | reverse complement strand
GCTCTTGCTGCGCTTCGCGCGGATGCCCCTCTGGCTCGCGACGGCGATCTTCCTGCCGCTGGTGGGCGTGGCGATCTGGGCCGGCCAGCGTGCCCCCTTCGACCTCGCGGCGATCCTCGGCGCCTCCGACGCCACGGCGCAAAAGATCTGGGGCGTGCTCCTCCTGGGCTACTGCCTGGTGGCGGCGATGGTGCCGATGTGGCTCCTCCTCCAGCCGCGCGGGCATCTGGGGGGCTGCTTCCTCTATGCGGCGCTCGCGGGCGCCGCGATCGGGCTGGTGCTCTCCGACCGGCTGGTGGCGGGCGATTCGCAGGTGCGCTATCCCGCCTTCACCACCTGGACGGCCGCGAGCGGGAGCCTCGTGCCGATGCTCTTCATCACGATCGCCTGCGGCGCCTGCTCGGGCTTCCATTCGCTCATCGCCTCCGGGACGACGAGCAAGCAGCTGCGCCGCGAGACCGACGCCCGGCCGATCGGCTACGGCACGATGCTGCTCGAGGCCCTGGTGGCGACGGTGAGCCTGTGCTGCGTGATGGTGCTTCCGGCGGGGGATCCGCGCACCGCCCAGCCGCCGAACTTCGTCTACGCCCTCGGCATGGGCCGCTTCCTGGAGATCGTGGGCATCCCGGCGGCGTTTGGCGTCTCGTTCGCGCTCATGGCCTTCACGACCTTCGTCTACGACACCCTCGACGTCTGCACGCGCCTGGGCCGCTACATCATCCAGGAGCTCACGGGCCTCTCGGGGAAAGCCGGGGCGTGGCTGGGGACGGGCCTCACCGCGGGGGCGCCCTTGTTCTTCATCCTCCGGCCGCAGCTCGACGCGCAGGGGAACGCGATCCCGGCGTGGAAGACCTTCTGGAGCCTCTTCGGCGCGAGCAACCAGCTCCTCGCGGCGCTCACGCTCCTGGGGGTGACGGTGTGGCTGTGGCGGACGCGGCGCGAGGCGTGGGTGTGGCTGGTCACCGGCCTTCCCACGCTCTTCATGTACGTCATGAGCACCTGGGCGCTGGCCACGATGACGTTGCCGAAGTTCCGCGTGGAGGGGGCCTTCGCGCTGCCGGCCGACCCGGTGCCGTGGGCGGGGCTGGTGCTGCTGGTGCTCGCCGGCGTGATGCTCGTGGAGGCGTTCCTGGCGATCCTGGGGGGCTCTCCTCCGCCGCGACGCACGGCGCGTGTCGCGCCCCTTTCCGGGGCGGCGGCGTGAGCCCCCGCGGGGGAGGCGGAGCGAATCGCGGCGGCGCGCCCCGAGGGAAGCCGCGGCCCGAGAAAACGTGCGCCGCCTGCGGCAGGCCCTTCCAGTGGCGGCGCAAGTGGGCGGCCTGCTGGGACGAGGTGAAGTACTGCAGCGACCGCTGCCGCGCCCGCGGCGCGGGCCCCGGTGGGTGAGACGGCGCGGCGAAGGGGGACAAGGACCGCGTCTCGATGCTGCCGTCAGCGGTCGTCGTGCCGCTCTCGCGGCATCTGGCGGCTTGGAGGGAACGTCATGCGCGTGCGGCCGCTGCTGGAATGGATCGGGTGGTGCTGCCCGGTGCGCTCGATCGGAAGTATCCGTAGGCGGGGCGAACCTGGCCTTGGCAGTGGGTGTTTCCGGCGCCTCGCTGCTACCGCGAACGGTTGACGGGGGAGATGTTCCGGCATCACCTCCACGAGTCGGTGATCCAGCGGGCGATGCACGACGCCGTGAACGCCGCGGGAATCGGCAAGCGGGCGACGTGTCACACGCTCCGCCACTCGTTCGCGACGCATCTTCTCCTCGACGGGTATGACATCCGCACCGTGCAGGAACTGCTCGGCCACAGCGACGTGAAGACGACGCTCGTCTACACGCACGTGCTCAACAAGGGTGGGCGCGGGGTGCGCAGCCCCGCGGACCGGCTGGGCGGCGACCTTCGCGGGGCAGATGCGCTAGCTGTCCGTGGAAAAAGTCATCCATGACCTTT
>CAISKG010000211.1 GCA_903885855.1 uncultured Planctomycetaceae bacterium | reverse complement strand
GCCGGTCACGTCGGTCGTGCGGAAGTAGAACTGCGGGCGGTAGCCGGCGAAGAACGGCGTGTGACGGCCACCCTCCTCCTTCGACAGCACGTAGACCTCGCACTCGAACTTCTTGTGGGGCTTGATCGAGCCCGGCTTGGCCAGCACCTGGCCGCGCTCGATGCCCTCACGGGCGATGCCGCGGAGCAGGCAGCCGACGTTGTCGCCGGCCTGGCCCTTCTCGAGCAGCTTCTTGAACATCTCGACACCGGTGACCGTCGTCTTCTCGGCCTTGTCCTTGAGGCCGATGATCTCGACTTCGTCGCCGACCTTCACCTCGCCGCGCTCGATACGGCCCGTGGCGACCGTGCCGCGGCCTTCGATCGAGAACACGTCCTCGATCGCCATCAGGAACGGCTTGTCGAGCTCGCGGACCGGCTCGGGAATGTAGGAATCGACCGCGTCGAGGAGCTCGGAGATGCACTTGCTGGCGGCCGGGTCAGCCGGCTTGTCGTAGGCGGGCTTGCCGGCGCCGCGGATGATCGGCACCTCGTCGCCGGGGAAGCCGTACTTCGTCAGCAGCTCGCGGATCTCCATCTCGACGAGATCGAGGAGCTCGGGATCGTCCACGAGGTCGACCTTGTTGAGGAACACCACGAGGGCGGGCACGCCGACCTGCTTGGCCAGGAGGATGTGCTCGCGGGTCTGCGGCATGGGGCCGTCCGCGGCGCTGACCACGAGGATCGCACCGTCCATCTGGGCGGCGCCGGTGATCATGTTCTTGATGAAGTCGGCGTGACCGGGGCAGTCGATGTGCGCGTAGTGGCGCTTGTCGGTCTCGTATTCGACGTGGCTGACCGCGATCGTGACGGTCTTGGTCTCGTCGCGGACGGTGCCACCCTTGGCGATGTCGGCGTAACTCTTGGCCACGGCGAGGTTCTTCGCCGCCTGCACGGCGACGAGGGCGCCGGTGAGCGTCGTCTTCCCGTGATCGATGTGACCGATCGTGCCGACGTTGACGTGCGGCTTGCTCCGCGTGAACGTGTCCTTAGCCATGCTTTCTCCCTCGAACTTCCTCTCTTGTGTGGATGCAGGCACGGGGCCTGCGGCGATCACGGAAAACGGGTGTCAGGAATCGAATCTACCGAAGCGGACGGGGTCGTGAACGGTGGGCGGTGCGGCATCCGGGGGGAAGCCCCGGACTCCCGGAAGCTGCTGATGGGACTTGAACCCATGACCTCGTCCTTACCAAGGACGCGCTCTACCAACTGAGCTACAGCAGCGGGGTGGGTGACGGGATCGGGTCGGGGGCGGTGTGGGCGTGAGGGTGGGGTCGGGATGGGGCGATTGTGCGGCGGTTTCGCGGAGGAGCGGGTGAAGGGAATCGAACCCTCGTCTTTAGCTTGGAAGGCTATTGCTCTACCATTGAGCTACACCCGCGTGGGGCTCGCGCGGGGGCGATTCCGGCGGCGGTTGACGCGCTCCTTACCGGGGCCCTCCGCGGTCTCGACGGCTCTTCCGTCATGCTCGGATTCGGATCTCTCTCCTCGCCCCGCGGGGCGGTCGGTGGTGTTGGGTTCGGACGCTCGCTGGCGTCGGGACGGCTGGGCTCAGGGACTCGGCTCAGGGACTCGGGGGCGGTGGGGACGAAGGTCGCTGGGGTGGCGTGGAATCCGCTGGTGGATCGGCGTGGCTGGAGTGGGGAGTGCAGGATTCGAACCTGCGAAGGCAGAGCCACTTGATTTACAGTCAAGCCCCTTTGACCGCTCGGGAAACTCCCCCTGGAGTAGACGTCTGGGTGTGTCGGTGGATGCTGATTCGATTCTGGCTGGCCTCGAACGCAGGACATCGTCACGAAGGCGTCGGACCGTCCGCGGCGACGGACCGGCACGACACGTTCCCGCGATCACCGGGGATCCCCGCACGGACGGCGCCATCGCGGCGACGGCCGCCGAAGGAGCGAGCCGTGCCCACATGGAGCGCCGAACCGGCCAAGAACGCAGTGAGCTAGCGGCGGGAGTTGAACCCGCAACCTACTGATTACAAATCAGTTGCTCTGCCAATTGAGCTACGCTAGCCAGCCGGATCCCGGGACGGGAAACGTTTGAGCATACGGATTCGGGAGCCGCAATCAAGACGACCCGGCGGCGGTTTCGCCGGGAACCCGCCCTGGCGGACCCCTCGCAGTGGGGGTTCGGCAGGCCGGGGCGGCGCTCCCGGGCTCACGCCCCCGCCGGGAAGTCGATGGCCAGGATCGAAAGGTCGTCGAGCAGCGGCGCGTGCCCCGCCAGCCCCCGGGCATGGGCCAGCAGGTGGTCCAGCCCGGCCCCGGCCGCCCCCCCCGCGCCTGCCTCGGAGGCGAGAAAGCCGCGGAATTCCGCCAGCGACCACATGCCCCCGCCCGGCCGCACGATCTCGAACGCCCCGTCGCTGAACACGAAGAGGCGTGAGCCGGGGGGGACCGCGACCTCGCTCCCGCTGAACTCCACCCCCTCGATCGCCCCCACCAGCGGTCCGTCGGAGTCGAGGGGGATCGTCGCCGGCGCTTGGCCGGGGGAGGGGGGGGGCACGAGGAACGCCGGGGGGTGTCCCCCGCCGGCCCAGCGGAGGCGCCGGCTCTGACGCTCGTAGACCCCGTACCACATCGTGAAGAACATGCCGTCGTGACGCTCCATCGGGAACGCCCGGTTGAGGGCCGCGAGCACGCTCTCGGGGGTCTGGAAGTCGGTGCTCGGCAGCACCTCGGCGCGCACGGCGCTCAGCACCGAGACGCTCAACAGCGCCGCCCCCACGCCGTGGCCGCAGACGTCGAGCAGGTAGATGGCGACATGGTCGTCGTCGAGCGCGTGGTAGCCGAAGGCGTCGCCCCCGAGCGAGGCCGACGGCACGAACCGCCAGTCCGCCGCGAGCATGCCGACGGGCCCGGGCGGCGGGATCAGCGAGCGCACGTAGCGGGCGGCGGTGGCGATGTCGGCGGCGAGCAATTCGCGGCTCTGGCGCAGCGCCTCGAAGGCGGCGTTGCGCTCGACGAGCGCCGTGTAGCCGCGCGAATGATGGCGGATGCGCGCGAGCAGCTCCACGCGGTCGGGGAGCTTGACGAGATAGTCGCTCGCGCCGAGGGAGAAGGCCTCCGCCTTGATGGCCGGGTCTTCCTTGGTGGAGAGGACGATGATCGGCACGTCGCGGAAGCGCTCCTCGGCGCGGAAGCGGCGCAGCAGCTCGATGCCGTCGAGCTCAGGCATCACCAGGTCGAGGAGGATCACCGTGGGCCCGAGCGCGCCGGCGGTGTCGAGGGCGGCGGCCGGCTCACGGCAGTAGTGGAAGGCCGGTGCGTCGTCGCCGGCGAGCATCCGCCGCACCGCCTCGCCGATGATCGGCTGGTCGTCGACGAGCAGCACGACGGGCCGGGGCCCCGTGCCGGGCGGCGGAGTGTCGGCGGAAGGCGGGGCGGAGCCGGTCACGGCGGGGTCCACGGGCCGAGCAGGGCGGGGGGCTCCAGAAGTGTGCCCCATGGAGCGCGGAGGGGGAAGCGACGGATCGCCCCGGGCGCCCCCCGGAGCGATGCTGTTGCCCGTCCGCGCCGCGCGGGTGTGAAATGGGGCCCCACGGCCCGCGGGCCGTCGCACCGAGGGAGCCCCCCATGGCACGCGGAAAGAGCGGCAAACCATCCTCCGACAGCCCCGCCGGGGCACGCGGGCCCGCGCCGGCCGGTGCGGGCCCGGCCGGCCCGGTCGACGTCGACATCGAGGGGCTCGGCGTCCTCTACCTGGGCCGCACCGTCGATCCCGACACCGGCAAGGCGGGCCCCGAGCCGCTGCTGCTCGACTCGCGGCGCCTCACCACCCATGCCGTCTGCGTGGGCATGACCGGCAGCGGCAAGACCGGCCTGCTCGTGTCGCTGGTGGAGGAGGCGGCCATCGACGGCATCCCGGCGCTGGTCATCGACCCCAAGGGGGACCTCGCCAACCTCCTCCTCTCCTTCCCGTCGCTGGCTCCGGCCGACTTCCTCCCCTGGCTCGACGCCGATGCCGCGCGGCGCGAAGGCCTGTCGCTCGAGGAGCTCGCCGAACGCACGGCCCGGAAGTGGCGCGACGGCCTGGCGGCCACCGGCCAGTCGCCGGAGCGGATCGGGATGCTGCGCGACGCCGTGGAGATGGCCGTCTACACCCCCGGCAGCGCCGCCGGCCGGCCCCTGGCGATGCTCGAGAGCCTCGAGGCCCCGCCGCGCGCGATCCTCGACGATCCCGAGGCGCGGCGCGAGCGGATCGAGTCGCTCGTCTCCGGCATCCTGGCGATGGCCGGCATCGACGCCGAGCCCGGCCGCAGCCGGGAGCATCTGCTCGTCTCCGCGATCGTCGACGCCCTGTGGCGCGAGGGGAAGAGGGTCGACTTCGGGACGCTGGTGCGCGCCGTCCAGGCCCCGCCCATCGAGCGCGTGGGTTTTCTGGAACTGGAGAACTTCTTCCCCGCCGCCGACCGGTTCCAGCTCGCCGGACGGCTCAACACCGTGGCCGCGACCCCCGGCTTCGACGCCTGGCTGCACGGCGAGCCCCTCGACGTGGGGCGGCTCCTCTGGACGCCCGAGGGGAAGCCGCGCGTGAGCGTGGTGTCGATCGCCCACCTCGGCGACGCCCAGCGCATGGCCTTCGTCACGCTGCTGGCCGGCGCGGCGGTGACGTGGACGCGGTCGCAGCCCGGCACGTCGTCGCTCAAGGCGCTGTTCCTGATGGACGAGGTCTTCGGCTACCTCCCCCCCACCGCCAATCCGCCGAGCAAGCTCCCCCTCCTCACCCTGCTCAAGCAGGCCCGCGCCTTCGGCCTGGGGGTGGTGCTCGCGACGCAGAACCCGGTCGACCTCGACTACAAGGCCCTCTCCAACGCAGGCACGTGGTTCCTGGGGCGGCTGCAGACGGCCCGCGACAAGGCCCGCGTCCTCGACGGCCTCGAGGGGGCCGCCTCCTCGAGCGGCTCGGGCTTCGACCGGGAGCGCGTGGAGCGATTGCTCGCGGGGCTCGAGCAGCGGCAGTTCCTGCTGCACAGCGTCCACGACGACGCCGAGACGGTCTTCCAGACGCGCTGGACGCTCTCCTTCCTGCGCGGCCCGGTGCTGCGCGAGGAGATCCGGCGATTGGGCGGCGCACCGGCGCCCGCGGCGGCTGCCGCGGCCGGAACTCAGGCGTCGCGGACCCCCTCGGGCACCCGCGGCGCCGGCGGGCCGCGGCCGATCCTGCCCCCCGGCGTGCGCGAGGTGTTCCTCGAGCCCGAGGGGCCGGCGGCGGACGGGCCGGCCACGTACGAGCCCTGCATCCTCGGCCGCGCGCGGGTGCGGTTCACGAGCACCAAGGGGCGCGTCGACGTGGTGCGCGAGACCTACTGCCTCGCCCCCGCCTCCGAGCAACTCGGCGAGTCGGCCTGGGAGGGGGCGCGGCAGTTCCCCGAGGCGCCCGAATTCGCCGCCACCCCGTCCGACGGGGGCTTCGGGGCGCTGCCGGGGGCGCTCGTGGCCCCCAAGGCCTACGCGACCCTCGCCACGGCGCTCAAGGGGCACCTGGCGCGCACGGCGCGCATGAGCCTCTTCGCCGCCCCCTCGATCGACGCGGTGTCGCTGCCGGGGGAGACGGAGGGGGAGTTCCGGGTCCGCGTCGGGCAGCGGGTGAAGGAATGGCGCGACCGGGAGCTCGACCGCCTCGGCGACAAGCACGCCGCCAAGCTCGCCTCGCTCAACGACCGGATCCTCCGCGCCCGCCAGAAGGTGGAGAAGGAGAAGGCCGAGGCGAAGAGCCGCTCCATGCAGACCTACGTCTCGATCGGCACCGCGGTGTTCACGGCGTTGTTCGGGCGGAAGGTCGCCAGCTCCGCGACCGTGGGGCGGGCGGCCACCTCGATGCGCTCCGCCAGCCGGGCGGCGCGGCAGCAGGCCGACGTCGCCCACGCGGAGGAGTCGCTCTCCGAGCTCGAGGAGAAGCTCGCGGAGCTCGAGGCCAGGATCGCCGAGGAGCTCGACGAGGTGCGCGTCCGGGCCGATCCCGACAGCCTCGTCCTCGAGCCGATCGAGGTCGCGCCCCGGAAGACCGACGTCTCGGTGGAGGAGGTGCTGCTCGCCTGGGTGCCCGCCGAGGCGGGCCCGGGGGGGCGGGCGTGAGCGGCGACGGCGTGCGCGAGATCGTGCTGGTCGACTGCCCCGACGAGGTCGGGCTGATCCACCGGATCACCGGCGTCCTGCAGGCGCTGCGGCTCAACATCGACACCAACCACGAATACGTCGACCATCCGCAGCGCTGGTTCTTCTTCCGGGCCGAGGTGACGCCGTCGGCGGTTCCGGTGGCCGCCGCCGATCTCGAGCGCTTCCTGGCCGCGGCCCTCCCGGCCGGGGCGACGGTGCGCGTCACGCGCGAGGCGCGGCGCCGGATCGTGGTCTGCGCCACGCGCGAGCCGCACTGCCTCGGCGAGCTGCTCCTGGGCGCCTCCTGCGGCGACCTGCCGGTGACGATCGCCGCGGTGGTCGCCAACCACGACGACCTGCGCCCGCTCGTGGAGCGCTTCGGTGTCCCCTTCGAGCACGTCCCGCACGAGGGGCTCGCGCGCGAGGCCCACGAGGAGGCGCTGCAGGGGGCGGTGATGCGCCACGCCCCCGAGTCGGTCGTGCTGGCCCGCTACATGCGCGTCCTCTCGGCGGCGGCGATCGCCGCCCTGCCGGCGCGGATGATCAACATCCACCACTCCTTCCTGCCGGCCTTCGTGGGGGCCAATCCCTACCGCCAGGCCTTCGAGCGCGGCGTGAAACTCATCGGAGCCACGGCGCATTTCGTCACCGAGGAGCTCGACGCCGGGCCGATCATCGCCCAGGACGTGATCCCGGTGAGCCATGCCGACACCCCCGCCGGCATGGCGCGGGCCGGCCGGGATCTGGAGAAACTCGTGCTCGCGCGCGCGGTGCGGCTGGTGGCCGAGGAGCGCGTCTTCATCCACGGCCGGCGCACCGTGGTCTTCGGGTGAGCGGCCGGGCCGCTCCCCGCGGGAATGGGGGGCTGCTATAACGCCCGGCACCGTTCCGACACGCTTCCCCCCCGGGGCTTCGCCATGTTCCGCCCGTCCCGTCGCGCCGCCGCACCCCTCCTGGCGGCGCTCCTCGTCCTCGGCCTGGCCGGCACCCTCCCCGGCCAGCAGGTGGCGGTGGAGGAATTCACGCTCCCCAACGGGATGCAGTTCCTCCTCGTGCCGCGCACCGACCAGCCCAACGTCGTCAGCGCCGGCTGGGTGGCGAAGGTGGGGAGCGTCAACGAGCGCCCCGGCATCACCGGCATCAGCCACTTCTTCGAGCACATGATGTTCAAGGGGACCGACACCATCGGGACCCGCGATCCTGAGCGCGACGCGACGCTGCGCGTCGAGCAGCGGCGCGTGCGCGAGCAGATCACGAACCTCGTCTGGACGGAGCAGTACGACCGCTTCCTCCGCGGGGAGATCGACGATCCCTGGGATCCGGCCAACGACAGCGACCGGCTGCGGCAGCTGCGCACGCGCCTCGACGGGCTGATCCGCACCCAGCAGGGCCGCGGCGACGCGGGCGCCGAGGGGGCGACGATCGTCAAGGACGAGTTCGACCAGGTCTACACGAAGGCGGGCGGCAGCGGCATGAACGCCTTCACCAGCTACGACCTGACCTTCTATTTCATCACCGTCCCCTCCAACAAGCTCGAGCTGTGGGCCTGGATGGAGAGCGACCGGCTCCACGACAGCGTCTTCCGGGAGTTCTATTCGGAGCGCGACGTGGTTCACGAGGAGCGCCGGCTGCGCACCGACAGCACCCCCACCGGGCGCTTCCAGGAGCAGTTCGACAGCATGTTCTGGGCTTCCTGCGGCTACTCCTGGCCGGTGATCGGCTGGCCCAGCGACCTCAACAGCTACACCGAGGAGCAGGCGCAGGATTACTGGAACGTCTACTACCGCCCCGGCAACCTCGTGGGGATCGTGGTCGGCGACTTCGACCCGGCCCGCGCCAAGGCCGACATCACGCGCTACTTCTCGCGGCTCGACGCCGGCACCCGGCGGCCCCCGCCGGTGGTGACGCTCGAGGTGGAGCAGCTGGCCGAGCAGCGGATGAACGCCGAGGGGGATTTCCCGCCGGCCGTCGAGATCCGCTACCACACCGTCCCCGCCGGGCACGTCGACAGCTACCCGCTCGACATGCTCGCCGAGATCCTCAACGAGCGCACCGGCCGGCTCTACACCGGCATGGTGGAGGGGCGCGGGATCGCCGCCGGCGCCCAGGCCACGTCCGACACCCGCAAGTACGCGGGCCTGTTCGCCATCGAGGCCCAGGCGCGCGGCGAGGCCACGCCGGCGCAGCTCGAGGAGGCCTGGTACGAGGAGCTCGCGAAGCTCCAGGCCGAGGAGGTTCCCGAGCGCGAGCTGCGCAAGGTGAAGAACCGGGTCGCCGCGGGCAACTACCGGC
Organism: uncultured Planctomycetaceae bacterium; assembly: GCA_903885855.1. Classification (GTDB taxonomy): domain Bacteria; phylum Planctomycetota; class Planctomycetia; order Pirellulales; family UBA1268; genus QWOP01. The sequence continues at coordinate 2,474 of CAISKG010000211.1, read as the reverse complement.
GCCTGGAGAGCAACATGTCGCTCATGGTGCAGCTGGCGGTGGCCGAGGCCACCCTCGACTGGAGCGAGATCAACGAGGGCCCGCGGAAGTACGAGGCGGTGACGGCGGCCGACATCCGCCGCGTCGCCAACGCCTATTTCGCCCCCACCAACCGCTCGGTCGCCACGTACCTGCGGCGGGCTGCCGCGCCCGCCGGCGGCCCAGAGCTGCCCGCCGCGCCCGCCGGCGGCCAGTGACCCGCGCTTCCGACCCGGCCCCGCCCCCCCGTCGCGTCCTCCCCACTCTCCCGATTTCCCAGGTGCCTCCCATGCCGCGCTCGACGCTTCCCCTCCTGCGGGCCCTCCTCCTCGTGGCCGCGCCCCTCGTGACGGCGCTTCCGGGAGCGCGCGGCGACGAGCCCCCGGGCGCCGATCTCCCCGGGCGGCCGGAGGAGATCGTCTTCGCGCCGCTCGATTTCGAGGTGCCCGACGCGAAGCAGTTCCGGCGCACCCTGCCCGACGGCACGCCGGTGTACGTGGCCCCCACGCACGAATTCCCCCTCGTCACCGTCTCGATCACGTTCAAGGGGGGCGCGTCGCTCGATCCGGCCGACGTCCCCGGCCTGGCCGGGGCCACCGCGAGCCTGGTGCGCGAGGGGGGCACCGCCTCGGCCTCGCCGGCGGAGTTCGACGAGGCGCTCGACTTCCTCGCCACCCGCATCGGCGTGCAGAGCAACGATGCCTTCACCACCGCCTCGATGAATTGCCTCACGGCCAACCTCGACGAGAGCCTGAAGCTGTTCGTGGAGATGCTCCGCGAGCCGGCGCTCGACGAGGGGCGGCTGCGCACGAGCAAGGCCAGGCTCATGGAGTCGCTCAAGCAGCGCAACGACGACGCCGCCTCGATCATGTCGCGCGAGTGGCGCCGGCTGCTGTGGGGCCCCGACCACTTCGAGAGCCGCGAGCCGACCGGCGCGAGCGTGGCCGCGATGTCGACCGAGCGCATGCGCGAGCTGCACCGGCGCATCTACCATCCCGGCAACATGATCGTGGCGGTCTCGGGCGACTTCGAGGAGAAGCCGATGCTCGAGAAGCTCGCCGCCGCGTTCGCCGGCTGGAAGAAGGGGCCGGCCGTGCCCGATCCGGAGGCCCCGACCGCCGAGCTGGCCCCGGGCATCTACCACGTGCCCAAGGACATCCCCCAGGGCAAGGTGGCGATCGGGATGCGCTCCATCCGCCGCGACGACCCCGACGCCATCCCGCTCGACATCCTCAACGACATCCTCGGTGGGTCGGGCTTCACCAGCCGGATCATGCAGCAGGTGCGCAGCAACGAGGGCCTGGCCTACTCCGCGGGCTCGGCGGTGGTGCCGAAGGTCTGGTATCCCGGGCAGTTCCGCGCCTCCTTCGAGAGCAAGAACGCCACCGTGGCGCTGGCCACGAAGATCATCCTCGACCTCGTCGAGGGGGTGCGCGACGAGCCGGTGAGCTACGAGGAGCTGGAGACGGCGAAGGCCGCCGCGATCGAGACCTTCCCCCGGCAGTTCGAGAGCAAGCCGGCGATGCTGCGGGTGTTCGTGAGCGACGAGTGGACCGACCGCCCGGCCGACTACTGGAAGACCTACCGCGACAAGGTGAGCGCCGTGACGCGCGAGGATCTCCAGCGCGTGGCGAAGAAGCACCTCGATCCGGAGAAGATGGCGATCCTGGTGGTGGGCGATTGGGACGCGATCGCCGCCGGCGATCTCGAGGGGCGTGCGAAGATGACGCAGTTCTTCGGCGGCAAGGTGACGCACCTGCCGGTGCGCGACCCGGTCACGCTCGAGCCGCTGCCGGAGGGGGCCGGCGCGCCGAAGCCGGCCGACAAGCCCGCCGCCCCGGCCGGCCAGGGCGCCCCGAAGAAGCCGGTGCCCGCCGGGAAGTGAGCCGCCCCGCCGCCGGGCTCACGCCAGCTGCGTGCCCGGCAGGAAGGGCTCGCCGCGGGCGCGGCGGAGGACGTTGTCGACCGTCACCCGGGCGATCTCGCCGAGCGCCTCGCGCGTCAGGAAGGCCTGGTGGGCGGTGACGAGCACGTTGGGGAAGGTCAGCAGGCGGGAGAGCTGGTCGTCCTGCAGCACCTGCCCCGAGAGATCCTCGAAGAACACCCCCTCCTCCTCCTCGTAGACGTCGATCGCCAGTCCCCCCAGCCGGCCGCGCTTGAGGGCGTCGATGACCGCCGGGGTGTCGATCAGCTTCCCGCGGCTGGTGTTCACGAGCATCGCCCCCGGCTTGAGCCGGGCCACCGTGCGGGCGTCGATGAGGTGGTGCGTCTGCGGCGTGAGTGGGAGGTGGAGCGAGACGACGTCGCCCGCCGCGAGCAGCTCGTCGAGCGCGACGTACTCCACGCCGTGGGCCGCGGCCCACGCCGCGTCCGGGCCGGGATCGTGGGCCAGCACGCGCATCCCGAAGCCGCGGAAGATCTCCGCCGCCACCCGGCCGATGCGCCCCGTGCCGACG
>CAISKG010000210.1 GCA_903885855.1 uncultured Planctomycetaceae bacterium | reverse complement strand
TGGCTCACCGCCCCGGCGCAGAAGATCACGAGCACGCGGCTGGCGCGCGGGGGGAAGTGCGCGGGGCGGGGCGCCGAGGGAAAGGCGGGATCGATCGCCGGCACGATGCTCCCCGCCCCGGCGGCGGCGTCGCCGGCCAGGCCGTCGCGCGCGAGCAGGTCGACCAGGGCCATCGACCCCGCGGCGGTGGCCGCGTGGCCGAGGAATCCGCGCCGGTCGAGGAGATCGGCGGCGGCGGCGGAGGGCTTCGGGTGGGACATGGCGGGGATCAGGGGAGGGTGACGAAATCGCCCGTGTTGACCAGCACGCGGCACAGGGCGACCAGGCCGTGGCCGCGCACGAGCTCCGCGGCGTCGGCCAGTTCCGCGGCGCTGGGATCGCGGCCGGCGGCGAGGCGCACCGCGCGGCGCACCTGCCGCTCCACCGGATCGCCGTCGCCGGCCGCGGCCTCCCCCGCCACGCGCGCGGCGAAGGCCTCGGCGACCTGGAGGGTGAAGGGGCTGTTGAGGAGGTTCAAGGCCTGGATCGGCGTCGTGGACTGGCGCCGGCGGGCGGCCGTCTGGCCGGCGTCGGGGCAGTCGAAGGCGCCGAACACGCTCTCCTTCTCCATCCGCACCTTGTGCGCGTAGACCATGCGCTTGAGCCCCTCGCCGGAGAAGGTCTCCACGGGAACGAAGCCGTCGAGGCCGCCGCGCGAGCGGAAGAGGTCGAAGCCGCGGCCCCCCATCGAGCGGTCGAGGAGGCCGCTCACGGCCAGCATCGAGTCGCGGATCGCCTCGGCCTCCAGACGCCGGGCGGGATAGCGCCACAGGAGCCGGTCCTGCGCGTCGCGGGCGAGCCCGTCGGCGTTCGGCACGCTGCCCTGCCGGTAGGCGGCCGAGAGGACGATCAGGCGGTGGAGGCGGGCGAGCGACCAGCCCCCGTCGACGATCTCGGCGGCCAGCCAGTCGAGCAGCTCCGGGTGCGACGGCGGGGCGCCGGCCCGGCCGAGGTCGCTCGAGGTCTCCACGATCCCGGTGCCGAAGTGCCACTGCCAGATCCGGTTGGCGATCACCCGCGCCGCCAGCGGATTGCCCGGGGCGACGATCCACTCCGCCAGCGCCCGGCGGCGCTCGGCTTCGGGGGCGTCGGCCGGCAGGTCGAGGGGGCCGAGGATGCCGTCGAAGGCGGCCGGCGAGCGGGGGCCGACCGGGTCGCCGGGCTGCTCGGCGTCGCCCCGGTGGAGGACGCGGGTCGGGTCGGGGGGCACGAAGCGCCCGGCGAAGGCCATCAGGCCGCGGTCGAGTTCGGCGATCCGCGCCAGGGCGGCGTCGCGCTCGGCGTCGAGCGGGGCCAGCGCCGCCCTCTCGGCGTCGGTGAGCCCGTCGGGCAGCCCCTCCGCCGGCGCCGTCGCCGGTGCCAGCCGGTCGGTCTCGTCGGCCACGCGCTCGAGCGCCCCTTCGGGGCCGTCGGCGAGCTCGATGCGGTAGCGGATCGCCGTCCGGTCGGCGTAGACGCCGTTGCGATCCCGCGCCCACACGATCCGGTCCACCTCGGCCGGTTCGCGGAAGGCCACCTCCACCCAGCCGGCGCCGGTCTCGCTCGACATCCAGCTGCGCTCGTTGCCGTAGAGGCCGTCGTTGACGAAGCGCAGTTCGTGGCGATCGGGGGCGACGTTGTCGCCGGAGGAGCGCACCGTGGCCCCGGCCGCCGCCGCGGCGACGTTGCGGCCGGCGGTGTCGATCACCTCGAGCTCGTCGATGCAGGGCTCGAGCGAGTTGGTGGCGAGGATCGTGAAGCGGACGCGCGTCGCCCGGCGGGGCACGATCCGGTCGACGTTGAGGCGCGCGGAGACGGCCGGCCGCGGCGTTCCCGCCCCCACGCGCGGCGCGTGGGCCGTGCGCGCCGCGGCGATCTCCCCGAGCCGGGTGCGGAGCCGGGCGATCTCGGCGCGGCGGGCCTCCGCCTCGGGGCCGCGCAGCTCCCGCTCCTCGTAGAGCACCCCCGAGACGCAGGCCTGCAGCGCGTAGTAGTCGCGGGCGGTGAGCGGGTCGAATTTGTGGTCGTGGCAGCGCGCGCAGCCGACGGAGAGCCCGAGGAACGCCTCGCCGACGTTGACGAGCACGTCGGCCAGCGCGTCCTGGCGGGCGGCTCGCTTGGAGACGTCGTCGGCCCCGATCTGGCCGGGGAGGAGCACGGCGGCGGTGACGAGGAAGCCGGTGGCGGCGTCGTCGCCGTCGGTGTCGCCGGCGAGCTGGCGGCGCACGAAGCGATCGTAGGGCATCCCGGCGTTGAAGGCGGCGACCACCCAGTCGCGGTAGGGCCAGGCGTTGGGCCGCTCGGTATTCACCTCGTAGCCGTGGGTGTCGGCGTAGCGGACGACGTCCAGCCAGTGCGTCGCCATCCGCTCCCCGTGCCGCGGCGAGGCGAGGAGCCGGTCGACGACGCGCTCGAAGGCGCCGGGGGAGGTGTCGGCGAGGAAGGCGTCGATCTCCTCCGGCTCCGGCGGCAGCCCGGTGAGATCGAGCGTCACCCGGCGCAGCCACGTGGCCCGGTCGGCCTCGGGGGTGGGGCGGAGCCCCTCGGCCTCGAGCCGCGCGAGGATGAAGCGGTCGACGTCGTTCCGGGGCCAGCCGGCGTCGGCCACCGCGGGGATCGCGGGGCGCACGACGGGGCGGAAGGCCCAGTGGTCGCGCCGGTCGGCCACCGTCCCGGTGTCGGCGTCGGCGGGCCACTCGGCCCCCGCCGCGATCCAGGCGGCCACGAGCGCCACCTCGTCGGCGGAGAACGCGGGCACGCCGGCGTCGGCCGGCGGCATGCGCTCGAGGCCCGCGTCGCCGCGCACCGCGTGCACAAGCGCGCTGGCCTCGGGATCGCCCGGCACGATGCCGGGGCCGTGGCCGTCGCCCCCGGCGAAGGCGCCGCTGCGCACGTCGAGCCGCAGCCCGCTCTCGGCCGCCTCGCCGGCATGGCACCGCGCACAGGACCGCTCGAGGAGCGGGCGGATGTCGCGCACGAAGTCGGGGCCGTCACCCCGCGACGCCGACGCCCCCAGTGGGAGGAGCGCTGCGGCGACAAGGGGGGCCGCCGCGAGTCTGATCGCCGCCGCGAATCTGATCGCCTCCGCGCCCTTGATCGCCTCCGCGCTCTTGATCGCCTCCGCGAGCGCCGGGGGGCCGCCGGCACGGCGCGGTGGGGCGGCTCGCGGTGGGGCGCTCGGCGTGGGCATCGTGGCGGGGATCCTCGGTGCCGGGGGCCGGCCGTCGCAGGCGGCGGACCGGGGGGCGAAGGACGGGCTAGCGGCTCCCCGCGGCGCCGCGCCGCGGACGGCAGCCGAGCCGATCGAGGATCGCCGCCGTGGCGTCGTGCGCCTCGGCGACCCACTCCACGATCCGCTCCGGCTCAGGGGAGAACTCGAGTTCCACGCTCACCGTGCCGTCGTAGCCGGTGTCGCGGATCGCCGCCATGTAGTCGGCGATCGGCGTCACGCCGCGCCCCGGGGGGAGATCGCCATGGACCTTCCCGTCGCAGTCGGAGAGGTGGACGTGCTCGATGCGGCCGGCGAGGCGGGCCACGTCGTCCGGGGGCGTGCCCACGAGGTGGAGGTGGGAGATGTCGCAGTTGGCCAGCACCGTCGCGGGGCGGCCGACGTCGTCGAGGAAGGCGAGCATGGTGTCGATCGAATTGACGAGCGAGAGCCGGAAGGGCTCCAGTTCGATCGCGATCCTCACCCCCCGGGCGGCGGCATGGTCGGCCAGCTCGCGCACCGCCTCCACCCCCAGGCGCCACTGCTCCTCGGGCGGGATCACCTCCCGCTGCCAGACGTATTCGCCGAGCACCAAGAGCAGGTTGCGGCAGCCGTAGCCGGCGGCCAGATCGAGGTGGGCCCGGCAGCGGTCGATGTGGAAGCGGCGGACCGCCGGACTGAAGTCGACCAGCCCCAGTGCCACACAGCACAGGCTCACGATGGGGAGCTCGAGTTCCTGGCAGGAATCGGCGATCAGCCGCACCTCGTCGGGGCTCATGTCGAGCGGATCGGCGAGGAGGTCGACCGAGTCGAAGCCGAGGCGCTTCGTTTGCTCGAGGCCGAAGCGCGTCCCCTTGCCCGCTTGGGCGAACGCCGAGTTGATGAGGCCCAGTCTCACGCCGGATTTCCCCCACACACGCCCCTCGGCCCGCCGTCGCCCGCCGTGTCGCGGCCCGCCTACGGCCCGGGACGGGGCGGCGACCGCGTGGCGGTCCCGTCCCGCCGCCGATATAAGGTAGCACGGTGCCGGGGGGGATCGGGAGGACGCGCGCGGCGCGGCCCCCCCCTCCGGTGCCTCGAACCCCGGGGGCCCAGGCCCATGGCACACACCCGTCGTCCTCGCTCGCTCCGCCGCTCCGCCGGCCTCCCGCGCCGAGCGCTCCTCCGTGGCGGGATCGCGGGGGGGATCGCGGTGGGGCTCTCGGCCGCCGGGTGGGCCCGCGCCGCCGGCGCCAACGAGCGCGTGCGGCTGGCGTCGATCGGCTGCGGCGGCAAGGGCTGGAGCGATCTGCTCGACACCGCGGCCTCGGAGCACGCCGAGGTGGCGGCGCTGGTCGACATCGACGAGACCGCCGGCCACCTCGGGCAGGCGGCGGAGAAGTTCCCGGCCGCCGAGCGCTTCACCGATTGGCGGCGGCTCCTCGACAAGCCGCAGCTCTTCGACGCGTGCATCGTCTCCACGCCCGACCACATGCACGCCTCGCCGTCGCTCGCAGCGATGCACCTCGGCAAGCACGTGCAGTGCCAGAAGCCCCTCACGCACACCGTCTTCGAGGCCCGTCAGATGCGGCAGGCGGCGGAGCGCTTCGGCGTCGTCACGCAGATGGGCAACCAGATCCAGTCGCATCAGGCCTACCGCACCGCGGTGAAGCTCGTCCACGACGGCACGATCGGCAAGGTCCGCGAGGTCCACTCCTGGCAGCCGGGGGGGATGGGCTGGCGGAAGGTCGACGACCGTCCGCCGGGCGCGGCCGACGTGCCGCCGACGGTCCACTGGGACCAGTGGCTCGGTGTCGCGCCGGCCAGGCCGTTCCAGCCGGAGATCTACCATCCCTTCAACTGGCGGGCGTGGCGCGACTTCTCCAACGGCCAGCTCGGCGATTTCGGCTGCCACATCCTCGACCCGGTGTTCATGGCACTGGAAATCTCGGCGCCCAGGACGGTTCGGGCGGAGGCGGAGGGGATCACGCCCGAACTGTGGGCGATGAAGTCGCGGGTGGTGTGGGAGTTTCCCGGCACGCCGCGCACGGCCGGCCCGACCGTGACCGTCACCTGGTACGACGGCCAGGGGCACATGCCCACGCACGAGCGCCTCGGGCTCGCCGCCGACGTGCCCCTCCCCGGATCGGGATCGGCGATCATCGGCACCGAGGGGACGCTGCTCGTGCCCCACGTCGCCATGCCCTACCTCGCGCCGACCGCGAAGTTCGCCCGCTTCGAGATCCCGGTGCAGGAGGCGCGCAACCACTACACGTCGTGGGTCGACGCGATCCGCGGCACCGACCAGACGACCTCCCACTTCGGCTACTCGGGGCCGCTGACGGAGACCGTGCTCCTGGGCACGATCGCCGTGCGGCATCCGGGCCGGCTCCTCACCTGGAACGCGCCGGCCTTCGAGCTCACGGGCGTGCCGCACGCCGCCGAACTGCTCACCAAGGCCTACCGCGGCGGCTGGATGCCCGCCTGGGTGTGAGGGTCGGTCAGCCCCGCGCGGCCCCGAGGCCGAGGCCAGCGAGGATCGACGCGATGCGGTCCCTGCGGGCCCCGTCGAGGGTCTCGAACCAGCCGGCGGTCGTGTCGCCGCAGATGCCCAGCGCCTCGAGCGCCCCCTTCACGCCGACGATCACCCGGCCCGGCTCGGTGCCGACGTCGTAGAGCCGGCCGAGGGCGAGGACCTGCCGCTGGAAGCCCGCCGCCGCGGCCTCGTCGCCGCGCTCGAGCGCCGCCTGGAGATCGACGAACAGCCGCGGCGCGACGTTGGCCCCGCCGCAGACGCCGCCGTGGCCGCCGCGGGCGTGGGCCTGCGGGAGCATCTGCTCCGGCCCGATGAGCAGCGACCAGTCGGGGCGGGCGTCGCGGACGATGTCCGCGTAGGCGGCGAAGGTGCCGAGATCGCCGCCGGAGTCCTTGATGCCGACGATGCCCCCGAGATCGGCGAGGCGCCGCACGGTGTCGGCCTCGAGGATCGTCTTCACCATCTCCGGCATGTTGTAGAGGAGCAGCGGCAGCGGCAGGCCGGCGACGAGCGTGCGGCACCAGCGCTCGAGCGGTTCCTGCCCGGTGGGGAAGTAGTAGGGGGGGGGCGGCGACGACCGCGGCGGCGCCGGCGTCGGCGGCGCAGCGCGCCAGCGCCAGGCTGTCGGCGAGGACGGTGTCGCTGATCCCCACGAGCACCGGCACGCGCGACCCGACCTGCCTGAGCACCGCGGCGACCACCGCCCGGCGGACCTGCATCGGCAGCGCCGGCCCCTCGCCGGTGGTGCCGAGGACGAAGAGCCCATGGACGCGCCCCGCGAGGACGTGCTCGACGAGCCGCTCCAGGCCCGCTTCGTCGAGCGTGTCGCGGTCGAGCAGCGGCGTCGCCAGCGGCGGCACGATGCCGCGGAAGCGGGGGGCGGGCACGGCCATGGAAGGCTCCGGGGCGGCGGTGACGGCGGGACGGCGGGACGCGGGATCAGGCCGCGTCCCCGGCGGCCGACCGACGGGACAGGAGGAGGACCACGACGAGCAGCGCGGCACAGGCCAGGTACACGAGTCCGCCGGCCGCGATCGCCCGGCTCATCGCCTCCACTTTCGCGGCCTTGATCGCGGCGTCCGCCACCGCGGCGGTCGCGCCCGCCGCGTCGGCGGCGAGCGTCGCCTCCCGCGCCGCGGCGCTCGTGGCCCAGCCGACGAACACCGGCCCGAGCGCGCCCCCGCCCCAGCCGATCGTGTTCATGAGGCCCGCGGCGCTCGCCCGCGCCCGCGGCTCGACCTGATCGAACAGCGACGCGAAGATCCCGGAGTCGTAGCAGCCCTTGCAGGCCCCGAAGGCCGTCATGGCCGCGATCAGCACGCCGGTGGTGGAGCAGAGCCCCACCAACGCCACGAACACGCTCCCCACGAGCAGGCCGGCGGCCTGGACGAGGACGCGGCCGGCGGGGAATCGCCCGGCGAGCCGGTCGGCGACCATGCCGGCCACCGGCACCGCCAGGGCGCTGGCGAGATGGATGAAGAGCGTGCCGTTGAGGCCGGCCGCGCCGAGCTTGTAGCCGAACTTGTCGTGGAGGAACGTCGGCGCCCAGGCGAGGAAGATCGTGGCCACGAAGTTGGCGCCGAGGAAGGCGAGCATGAGGAGGATCACGGCCGGCCGGCGCCAGAGGATGGCGGCGGTGTCGGCGATGCCCAGCGCCGCGTCGGCGGGGGGAGGGGGGCCATGGTCGCCGGCGCGCGTGGCGCCGCCGTCGGCCGCGGCCCGTTCGGCCGCCCCGCGCTCGGGTTCGCGGAGGAAGAGGTAGAGGATCGCCCCGACGGCCATGCCCGCCAGTCCGAAGGCGAAGAACCCGACGCGCCAGCCGTACCGCTCGCCCAGGACGGCGCCGAGCCAGCTCCCCAGGATCGTGCCGGCGTAGACGCTCGACTGGTGGAGCGCGAAGGCCCGACCACGCGTCGCCGGGCCGTGGTAGTCGGCCGTCAGCGACATCGAGGCGGGGAAGTAGAAGGTCTCGCCGAAGCCCTCGAGCGCCCGCACCGTGACGAAATGCCACAGCTTCGAGCACCAGGCGGTGGCCAGCGTGACGAAGCTCCAGAAGATGCAGCCGCCGAGGATCAGGTGGACGCGCTTCACGCGGTCGGCGATGAACCCGGCGAAGGGGGCGCCCGCGGCGTAGACCCACATGAAGGCCGAGCCGATGAGCCCGAGCTGGAACTCGTCGAAGGCGAACTCCGACTTGAGCAGCGGAAAGACCGCCGAGATCGCCTGCCGGTCGGCGTAGTTGAAGAAGCACACCAGCCACAGCATCGCCACCACCTGCCAGCGGTAGCGCTGCGACGGGGCCCGCGCCGATGGTGTCGATGGCATGCTTCCGCCTCCCCCCCGCGGCGGACCGGTGCCATGGCCGGTCGCGCTCGTGGAGCGGGGAGTATGCCACACCCGTCCCGCGGCGGAAGTCGCCTCAGCCCGCCGCGATCCGCTCGAGGGTGCCGCGGAGATCGTCGGGGGTGGTGAGCGGATTGAGCGTGCACAGCCGCAGGACGCTGCGGCCGCGGAGCGACGTGGTGGAGAGGGTGGCGAACCCCTCGGCCGAGAGCCGTTTCACCGCCGCCTCGTGCCCCGCGGCGT
>CAISKG010000209.1 GCA_903885855.1 uncultured Planctomycetaceae bacterium | reverse complement strand
GGTCGTCAGCAATCCAGTCCCGGGGCTGCCGTCGTCGCGGCACACGGGGATCATGGTGGCGGTGTTCGTCGACGGCCACACGCTTTCCATCTCCGATGCCATCGATCCCAACGTTTACGCGAATCTCCTCACGCCGAACACGACGAACGTGCCCCAGGCGATGGATCCGATGTTGGTCCTCCAGCCTGACTACCGCAATTCCCTCCTCTCCGAAAAGGACTACCAGTGATCCCGCCCCGCCGGCCCTCGCCGGCGGGCGCCTGACGGCTACAACTCAACCGGTGGTTCGGCTCGCCCGGACCACCGGTTTTTCATGCGCCGCCCCGGCCGCGGGCGCCTCTGGCCTCGCCCCTGGCCCCCCCGCCAACCCCGCCACCCAGCCATGACACCCACGAGCACGGCCCTCCCTCCGCCGGCAACCGGCGCTCACGCCGCCGCCGGTTCAAGCCGCCCCACGATCGACCTCGGCGATCTCCGCGACCGCCTCCTCGGCCACCCGATCTACCGGCTCGTCGACTCGCCGGCCCGCCTGCGGCGCTTCATGGAGCACCACGTCTTCGCGGTGTGGGATTTCCAGAGCCTGCTCGTCGCCCTGCGCCGCGCCCTCACCGGCTCCACCATCCCCTGGCTCCCCACCCCCGACCGCGAGGCCCGCCGGCTCGTCAACGAGATCGTGCTCGACGAGGAATCCGACGCCCTCCCCGACGGCACCCACGCCTCCCACTTCGAGCTCTACCTCGAGGCCATGGAGCGCACCGGCGCCGACACCGGCCCCATCGAGCGCCTCATCGCCCGCCTCCGCGGCGGCGAGCCGCTCTCCCCCGCGCTCGACCGGGCCGGCGCCCCGGCCGCCGCCGCGGCCTTCGTGCGCCGCTCCTTCGCGATCATCGATTCCGGCTCCCCGCACCGCATCGTGGCCGCCTTCACCTACGGCCGCGAGGATGTGATCCCGGAAATGTTCCGGCCGCTGGTGGCGACCCTCGCCCAGGCCGATCCCGCCTCCTGGGATCGCCTCCGCTTCTACCTCGAGCGCCACATCGAGGCCGACGACGAGAAGCACGGCCCCATGTGCCGGCGGATCGTGGTGGCCCTCTGCGGCGCCGACGAGCGCAAGTGGGCCGAGGCCTCGGCCACCGCCCGCGATTCCCTCGCCGCCCGCATCGATCTCTGGGATGCGATCGCCGCCGAGTTCACCCGCGGCGTGTGAGCGGCCGCGGGGGTCGCTCCGGAGCCCCCGCTCGCCACCGGAAACACCACGGCCCGGTCATGGATCACCATGACCGGGCCGCGTGTTTCAGGCATCGGGGGAAGCGGCCGGGCCGCTCACTTGGCGGCGGCCAGGTCGGGCAACGTGTCGGCCGCGAAGGAGGTCGGCAAGGCCGTCGCCGAGCGCGCCAAGAAGGCGGGCGTCAGCGACGTGGTCTTCGACCGCAACGGGTTCCGCTACCACGGCCGCGTCAAGGCGGTCGCCGACGGGGCGCGCGAAGGCGGCCTCAAGTTCTGAGCACGCTCCC